>JAWWAG010000055.1:0-12747 GCA_033721795.1 Methylophaga sp.
AAAATTACCGAACAAGGGGTGCATTTTCGCTCGCCGGTATCCGGTGACAAAGTCTTCATGGGGCCGGAAGAATCGATGGCGGTGCAGCGCGCACTGGGCAGTGACATTGTGATGATTTTTGATGAATGCACACCGTATCCGGCCGACGTGCATACCGCAGCTGATTCAATGCGTTTATCGTTGCGCTGGGCCAAGCGGAGCAAAGACGCGCATGGTGATAATCCGTCGGCGTTGTTTGGCATTGTTCAGGGCGGTATGCATGAACATTTGCGTGATGAATCGCTGGCAGGACTGACTGAAATCGGTTTTGATGGTTATGCCATTGGCGGCCTGTCAGTGGGTGAACCCAAAGAGGATATGATACGTATCCTGACACACTTGAGCGACAAAATGCCGACTGATAAACCACGTTATTTGATGGGCGTTGGCCGGCCGGAAGACTTAATAGAAGCAGCGAGCCTCGGCGTTGATATGTTTGATTGTGTAATGCCGACCCGTAATGCCCGTAATGGGCATTTATTTGTCCATGAAGGGGTTATCAAGATCCGTAACAGTCGCTTTAAAACCGAAACCGGGCCACTGGATCCTTACTGTGACTGTTATACCTGCCAGAATTACAGCCGCGCCTATTTACATCATCTGGATCGTACCGGTGAAATGCTTGGGCCGCGGCTCAACACCATTCATAACCTGCATTATTACCAAACTTTAATGCGCGGTATTCGTAGTGCGATTGAAAAAGGCCGGTTACAGGCTTTCCGGCAGGAATTTTATGCGCTACGTGGGCAGTCGATTGACTGAGTCGTTTGCTATCAACGCAACGACCGACTGTGGCATAATCGCTTTCTTTTGATGACTTGACTGAGGATGAACCATGGATTTTCTGATTTCACCGGCATTTGCTGATACCGCTGCTGCGGCACAGGGTCCGGGCCTGTTGGATTTTGCATTTCCCATTATTTTGCTGGTGTTGTTTTATGTAATGTTGATCCGCCCTCAACAAAAACGCGCCAAAGCCCACCGCAACATGCAGGCAGCGTTAGCCAAAGGTGATGAAGTGGTCACAGATGGTGGTCTGATGGGCAAAATTCTTGACATCAATGACAATGCCATCACGGTGCAAATTGCCGAAAACGTTGACGTAAAACTGCGTCGCGAAGCTATCAGCTCTGTATTGCCAAAGGGCACTCTTAAAAAATTGTAAACCATTGACTGACACCGCCTGTCTGACAGGCGGTGAGACAATCTGGATAAACCAATGAACCGATATCCCCTGTGGAAAAACCTGCTGCTTCTGGCAGTCATTCTGACGGCATTTTTATATGCCATGCCCAATTTGTATGGTGACGATCAGGCAGTGCAAATCTCCGCTGGCCGGCTGGCCAATGTTGATAGCACGCTTGCTGAAAATATTGAACAGCAACTCAAAGACGCCGGTATTGAATATAAGGGTTTAACGCTTGAGAATAACCGGTTGCTGGTGCGTTTCAGTGATGCCGACAGTCAGTTGAAAGCCCGCGAGCTGATCGCCAGTGAGTTGGCAGATGAAGATTATATTGTTGCACTGAATCTGGCGCCAACCACACCGAAGTGGTTATTGGGACTGGGCGCAGAGCCGATGAATCTCGGTCTGGATTTACGCGGTGGTGTGCACTTTCTGATGGAAGTGGATATGGACGCCGTACAAAAACAAGCATTGACCGGCATTGCTGATGATGTTCGCTTACTGCTTCGTGAAGCGGTGATTCGCTACTCCCGTGTTGAGGTTGAAGGAAGCATCCTGTACTTAGGATTTCGCAATGCAGAGGAACGCGACAAAGCTGCACAGCTAATCGAGGGTGAATATCCGGATGTTAGTGTCGTTATAGACGAAAACGCTGAGAAGCCGACGTTACAATTAAGCATGACCGAATCCTCACTCAGGGAAACGCAAAATCTGGCACTGCAGCAAAACATCACCACATTAAGAAATCGTATTAACGAGCTGGGCGTCGCTGAGCCTACGGTGCAACAACAAGGGCAAAGCCGAATTGTTGTGCAATTACCGGGGGTTCAGGATACGGCGCAAGCCAAAAAGATTCTGGGTGCCACTGCGACACTGGAATTTCGTTTAGTGGATTTCCAGAATGATGCCCGTGATGCTGTTAATGGCAGAGTACCGGCTAATTCCGAGTTGTTTTATCATCGTGACGGTACACCTTACCTGCTGAATAAAAGGGTAATGCTGACCGGTGAGCATGTTATCAATGCGGCCTCTACATTAGACGGTCAAACGGGCTCGCCGGCTGTTTCTGTGACTTTGGATGGCAAGGGTGCGCGGATTTTCACCAATATTACCGGTGACAACATCGGTAATCCGATGGCCGTAGTGTTTATTGAATCCAAATCTGAAACCGAAATGGTCGATGGTGAAGAGGTTCGTGTGCGCAAACTGTATCCTGAGATTATCAGTGTTGCCACCATCCGTGATCAGTTAGGCAAAAAATTCCAGATTACCGGTCTCGACAGCACCACAGAAGCTCGTGACCTGGCATTGTTGTTACGTGCCGGTGCGCTGGCGGCACCAATTGAAATTGTTGAAGAACGTACCGTTGGTCCGAGCATGGGGCAGGAAAATATCGATCAGGGCTTCAAATCAGTCATGATTGGTCTGGCTCTGGTATTGGTGTTCATGGCGGTTTGGTATCGCCTGTTTGGTCTGGTCGCCAATCTGGCGCTGGCGGTAAATCTGGTATTGCTGGTGGCCTTGTTATCAATGTTGCAGGCAACGTTAACCATGCCGGGTATTGCCGGTATCGTGCTGACGGTGGGTATGGCGGTCGATGCCAACGTACTGATTTTTGAGCGGATCCGCGAAGAGCTGCATTTGGGCAATAGCCCGCAAGCCAGCATAAGCGCGGGTTACGATAAGGCGATTTCCACGATTGCTGATGCCAATGTCACAACATTGATTGCTGCTGTGGTGTTATTCGGTTTTGGTACCGGCACTATCAAAGGTTTTGCGGTGACCTTGTCGCTGGGTATTTTGACATCAATGTTTACGGCGATCATGGGAACCCGCGCGATAATCAATTTAATTTACGGTCGTCAGCATCGGCCGACGCTGTCAATTTAAGGGCTTCGCCATGCATTTGTTGAGTAAAGAAACCAATATTAATTTTGTCGGGATCCGTAAATTTGCCCTGGCCATTTCAGCACTTTTATTGATTGTCTCGGTATTTTCGATTGTCACCAAAGGCTTAAATTTTGGTATCGACTTCACTGGCGGCACCATGATCGAAATTGCCTATCCGGAACAAGCCGATTTAAGCGGTATCCGCGATACACTGGCCAATAACGGCTATGAAGATGCAGTGGTGCAGAATTTTGGCTCTATCAGTGATGTGCTAATCCGTTTGCCGGTAATCGAAGGTCAGAATATGGCGGCGCTTAGTAATGAAGTAGTGGCTTTATTAGAACAGTCAACAACTTCAGCACTGGACGTCAAACGGGTTGAATTTGTTGGGCCGCAGGTGGGTGAAGAGTTAGCCGAAGATGGCGGCCTGGCGATGATTTATGCCCTGTTTGGTATATTGATTTATGTGGCTTTGCGCTTTGAATATCGTTTTGCTATCAGCTCGGTCATTGCCTTGGTCCATGACGTGGTGATAACGGTTGGCTTTTTTTCCCTGTTTCAAGTCCCGTTCGACTTAACCATTCTGGCAGCAATTCTGGCAGTGATTGGTTATTCTCTGAATGACACGATTGTTGTGTTTGACCGCATTAGAGAAAACTTTCTGAAACTGCGAAATTCGACCCCGGCAGAAGTCGTTAACGTGTCAGTTAACGGCACACTTGGCCGAACCATCATGACGTCGATGACCACATTACTGGTGGTGGTTGCCTTGTTTTTATTCGGTGGTGACGTGATTCATGGTTTTGCCATGGCGCTGCTGGTTGGCATTGTTATCGGTACTTACTCATCCATTTATGTTGCCGGTAGCAGTGTGTTGCTGATGGGAGTCAGCAAAACCGATTTGATGCCGCCTGAGAAAGAAGGTGATGGCAACGTTAATGAGGATGGCAGCCAGGTTTAAACAGTATAAAAAAAGCCCGCATCGCGGGCTTTTTTTATCATCATAAACATGGGGCTAACCCGCTTTGGCACGCAATGGGAAACTGACAATATCGGCCGAGGGCTGGCTTTGGCTGTCATCGTCCTGTGTGGCAGATTCGACGCTGATGATACGTAAACCCGCATAATCACTTTGATAACTCATAAAGGTCGCAAATTCTTCCAGCCCCTGCAGGATATTGCGAAACTCAAGTTCCTGGCTGCTTGTTTTCATGATGACTCACCATTGATCGTTATTTTAATTAGCGGCGGATACAAGCAAAGCTTGAGTAAAATATCGTTACAGGCATGGTTCACTGAGCAAATAAAAGTGGATTTTTTGGAATTTCTCTGCCGAAAAAGCCTCCAAAAATTTGATAATGGGTGGCGTATGCTCACTAAACAGGTATTCAGGAAATACGAAATGCAAATAAAACAATTATGGTTGCCAGCTTTATTACTGGTGGCAATGCCAGTTATGGCAGAGCCCAGTAATCGTTTATTTGCAACCAACGAGCGTGACAACACGTTGTCAGTGATTAACAGTAAAACCCTGGAAGTGGAACACACTATCAATATTGGCCAGCGGCCACGCGGTATCGGTTTTTCAGCGGATGGAAAAATGCTGTATGTGGTTGCCAGTAATGATAATCACATTGTCGTCATAGATCCGCACAGTCTCGAAGTGATTAAAAAGATTGATACCGGTGAGGAGCCGGAAACTTTTGCTGTTAATCCTGTGAATGGTTTCTTGTTAACGTCGAGTGAATACGATGGCGAGGCCACATTTATTGATCCACAGCTCAATGAAAAAATTGCTGTGGTCGATGTGGGCATTGAGCCGGAAGGCGCAGCGATTTCCCCGGATGGCCAATACGCGCTGGTCAGCAGTGAATCCAGCAATATGGTGCATATCATCGAAACCGAGGGCTATAACGTGATTGCCAATGTGGTGGTGGCGGCCCGACCACGAGGATTGGCATTTAGTCGCGATGGTCAATTTGCATATGTTGCCAGTGAAATTGGCCGTGAAGTCAGTAAAATCAGTATCGAAACATTAAAAATTGTTAAAAAAGCACCGATTGAAGTAGATGGTGCCAAACCTATGGCGATTGTAGTTAGTCCGGATGGCAAGATGATATATATATCGACCGGGCGCGGTAATTCTGTCGCAATGCTGGATGCCGAAACACTGGAGATGATTGCCAATGTGCCGGTTGGTAAACGCACTTGGGGCATGGCGCTCTCTAAAGATGGTAAATATCTTTATAGTGCAGATGGTATCAGCGGCACGGTATCGGTCGTTGATACCGAAAAGCAAAAACGTATCAAAGCAATTAAGGTAGGGACCTATCCTTGGGGTGTCGCGCTCGACGATTAGCGAACATGAAGATTGTTAAAAAAGCCGGATAACGCCGGCTTTTTTTTGGCATTTTTTATGAAGTTTTTGTCAGTCGTCGCAGACACAGTTATGATGCCGGCCATGACATTCATTTTACGTTTGATCGATATTTGTCTGTTTCGTGCCGGCCCGGAAGATTTGCCGGCCAGAAGCGGGCTATTGCAATGGTCGTTGTTTGCCTACTTGCTGGTAGGTGTAGCCATTAACCTGCTGGATACGAATTGGACGTTGAGTCTGACCGTCAGCCTGGCAGATTTAATCATCTTGCTGGGCTTTGTCTGGGTGTTATTGCGTGGCTATCAGCATTTGCCCCGGTTAAACCAAACCTTGCTGGCATTAACCGGTTGCGGTGTGTTGCTGGGAATTGTGGTCATGCCGTTTCTGGCCATGTTTTACCAATCCAATGAAACCGAGCCAATGGCCAATGTGCTATTGATGGTCATGATGGTCATGATGGTGTGGAGTCTGATGGTGACTGCACATATTATACGGCGTGCAGTGGAATGCAGCGCACCGGTTGCCGTTGGCTGGACTGTTTTGTATGTGATTATTTCGATTATCGGCAGTGGGCTGGCGATGTCCGGAGCCGCCTGATGCATATTCATATTCTGGGGGTTTGCGGTACCTTTATGGGTGGCCTCGCAATGCTGGCGCGGGAATTGGGTATCAAAGTCAGCGGCAGTGATGCCAATGTCTATCCACCGATGAGTGATCAACTGGCCGATGCCGGTATTGATGTGATGCAGGGTTATTTGCCGGAGCATTTACAGCCGGCACCGGATTTGGTGGTAATGGGCAATGCCATGAGTCGCGGTAATCCGGCAGTGGAATATGTGCTTAATCAAGGTTTACCTTATACCTCCGGTCCGCAATGGTTAGCGGAACATGTATTACAGGGCCGCTGGGTGCTGGCCGTATCCGGTACTCATGGCAAAACCACAACCAGCAGCATGCTGGCGCATATTCTGGAATTTGCCGGCATGCAGCCGGGCTTTTTGATTGGCGGCGTGCCGGCTGATTTTTCGGTATCGGCGCGATTAGGCGAAACGCCGTTTTTTGTCATTGAGGCGGATGAATACGACACGGCATTTTTCGATAAACGTGCCAAGTTTGTTCATTACCGGCCACGGACGCTGGTGATTAATAATCTGGAATTTGACCACGCCGATATTTATCCGGATTTAGCCGCTATTCAGACGCAGTTTCATCATTTGATTCGCACCGTGCCGGCAGACGGTTTGGTGATTAAACCGGCAGAGGTGCCCGACATTGAAAGCACACTGCAAAAAGGTTGCTGGACGCCGCAACAAAGTTTTGGTGATAACGCGGCTGATTGGCAGATCATTGCCGGTAGCAATGATGGCAGTTGTTTCACCGTGGAACACCAAAACCAGCAAGCCGACATTAACTGGGCATTACTCGGTCAGCATAATGTCCAAAATGCGATAGCGGCGATGGCAGCGGCGCATCATGTTGGCGTCAGTGTGGCGCACGCGGCGGAGGCATTAAGTCAATTTCGCGGTGTTAAACGGCGCCTGGAATTGCGCGGTAAAGTGCGCGAGGTCCGGGTTTATGATGATTTCGCCCACCATCCCACCGCAATAAAAACCACGCTGGCAGGATTACGTGCCAATATCGGCAATAAACGGCTTATAGCAGTATTCGAGCCACGCTCGAACACTATGAAAATGGGCGTGCACCAACAAACTTTGGGTCAGGCATTTACCGATGCCGATGCCGTCTTTATGTTTCAGGACAGCCAATTAGGCTGGTCCCTAGCCGATATGCAAAATACCCTGAGTGACAAATTAAAGATCAGTAACGACATTGATACTTTGGTGCAACAAGTGACTACCAGTGTCCAGGCCGGGGATTATATTGTGGTGATGAGTAATGGCGGTTTTGCCGGCATTCACGACAAATTACTTAAAGCGCTGTCGGCATGACCGATCCTAAACAAATTGCCGTCGCTATTACTGGTGCATCCGGTGCCGCCTATTCACGGCGATTGTTGGAGCAATTATTAGCTCAGCAGATGACGGTGCATCTAATGATTTCAGCTGCGGGCCGGATTGTCTTGGCTGATGAACTGGACTGGAAATTACCGGCGCGCGCCGGCGATATTCAAAAACAACTGGTCAGCGAATTTGCCTGCCAATCTGAACAAATTCAGGTTTATGGCGAGCAGCAATGGTCATCACCACTGGCCAGTGGCTCACATCGGGTGCCGACAATGATTGTTTGCCCGTGTACCATGGGTACCTTATCGGCAATTGCCTGCGGCGCCAGTGATAATCTGATTAATCGCGCTGCCGATGTCATGATGAAGGAGCAACGCAAGTTGATACTGGTGCCAAGGGAAGCACCGTTTTCAGCGATTCATCTGGAAAATATGCTGAAACTGGCAAGGCTCAGTGTCTGCATTATGCCGCCTAATCCCGGCTTTTATTTCCGGCCACAAACACTCGACGAGGTCATCGATTTTGTCGTAGCGCGGATCCTCGACCAGGCTGGCATTGAACATCAATTACAAGCCCGTTGGGGCGAATAGCCCTGAGCAGCTTTTTGTCAGTCACGTATAATGCGTGCATAAGCACTAACGCCTGATTTAACCAGTACGGAACCCAGCATGTCGGATATCGAAATCGCCCAACACGCCAAAATGCAGCCTATTACCGAATTGGCGGCGAAGCGACTGGGTTTGTCTGCTGAGCAGCTTGATAACTATGGCCGCTATAAGGCTAAAGTGTCTTTGCAGGTCATGGACGAATTTGCTGATAAGCCCGATGGTAAACTGATCCTGGTCACAGCGATCAGTCCAACCCCGGCTGGCGAAGGCAAAACCACGACGACCATTGGTCTTAGCGATGCGTTAAACCGCATTGGTAAAAAGACCGTGGTCTGTGTCCGTGAACCATCAATGGGACCGTGCTTTGGTATGAAAGGCGGCGCAGCTGGTGGCGGTTATGCACAAGTGGTGCCGATGGAAGATATTAATCTGCATTTTACCGGCGACTTCCACGCCATCGCTTCTGCCCATAATTTGCTGGCGGCGATGATCGATAACCATATTCATCATGGCAATCCTTTGCAACTTGATAGCCGCAAAATCGTCTGGCAACGGGTCATGGATATGAATGATCGGGCGCTGCGACAAATTACAGTCGGAATGGGCGGCCCAGCGAATGGGTTTGTCCGTGAAGATCGCTTTGATATTGTTGTTGCATCTGAAGTCATGGCCATTTTCTGCCTGGCTAATTCATTGGCTGAATTAAAACAGCGCCTTGGCGATATTCTGATTGGTTACAGCTTTGATGGCACGCCACGTTATGCCCGTGATCTGCAGGCACAAGGTGCCATGACGACTTTGCTTCGGGAAGCTATTAAACCCAATCTGGTTCAGACCCTCGAAAACAATCCGGCCTTTGTCCATGGCGGCCCGTTTGCCAATATTGCCCACGGCTGTAATTCGGTGATTTCTACTAAGATGGCATTAAAGCTCGGTGATTATGTGGTGACCGAAGCGGGTTTTGGTGCCGATTTGGGCGCCGAAAAATTTATCAATATCAAATGTCGTAAAGCCGGTATTCGCCCCGATATGGCCGTTTTGGTAGCTACCGTTAAAGCGTTGAAATATCATGGTGGTATGGATGTTAAATCGATCACCGATGACAATCCAGTGGCCTTGAAAAAAGGCCTGGCTAACTTAAAACGACACCTGAGTAATTTGCAGCAGCAGTTCAATCTTTCTTGTGTTGTGGCAATTAATCATTTTATCCATGATCGTGACAGTGAAATTGCCATGATCGAACAGGCCGTCAAGGAAATGGGTGGCAAGGTCGTGCTGGCCAGACATTGGGCCGAAGGTGGCGCCGGTGCCGAGCAATTAGCGGAAACGGTGGTTAATATGCTGGATCAACAAACTGGAAAGGATTGCCAATTACTTTATCCGGATGCCATGCCGTTGTGGGACAAAATCCAGACCGTTGCCGAAAAGCTTTATGGCGCAACCCAGGTTTTGGCTGATTCGAAAGTCACGAAAAAACTCAGCGACTTTAACGAAGTCTATGGTGATTTACCGGTCTGTATGGCAAAAACGCCTTATTCATTTAGCAGCGATGCCACCTTGCGCGGCGCACCGGAAAATCACAGCCTGACCATTCGTGATGTACGTCTGTCGCATGGTGCGGGCTTTATTGTGGTGTTATGCGGCGATATTATGACTATGCCAGGTTTGCCGCGGCATCCAGCCAGTGAGCGCATAGATATTGACGATGATGGTGTTATCAGTGGACTGTTTTAACGATTAAATATTGCGCTGTTTTTTGATGAGATCATAAGCCAGTTGTATTTCTTTAGTTTTCTCGGTCGCCACATCAATCATATCTCTGGGTACGCCCTGGCCCATCAACTTATCCGGGTGATGCTGACTCATTAACTTGCGGTAAGCACGCTTAATTTCCTGATTACTGTTATCAGCGGTTACCCCCAGCGCCTGATAAGCATCTTCCAAAGCCGATGGGCTGGTTTGTGAGGTCGTCCCGGAAAAGTGCGCCTGACCGATGACCATGTTTAATAATTGATTAAATTCATGATCACTGTAATTTAAATAGCCAGCAATTTGCTGCAGCGTGGTTTGCTCTTTTTCGTCGACTTTGCCATCAGCCATGGCCATGACAATTAAGTAAACCATCAACGTATGCCGAAGATTGGCTGTCCGGCCACAATGCTCATTAAAGCGCTGCATGGTGTCGGTTAAATTAAACTCAGCTGCCGCGCCTGTTTTGAATAATTGGATGGCTTGCTGACGATGCTCAGCTGACATGCCAATTTTTTGGATGAACGCCTCAACATGCGTAATTTCATCCTGCGTGATGACGCCATCTGCTTTTGCCAGCCAACCTTTTAACGTAAACAGCGTTTCCAGAAAAACCGTTTGCCGCTGTGAGGCGCTGCCCGGATTAAATCCCCCGGGACCCAGTTGGCGATACCGATCAATCGCAGCGCCGGCAAAATACCCTAGCAGCGCACCAATAAATCCAAAAACAACGAAGCCAAGCGCTAAGCCAATCCATTTAGTCATTATGATTTATGCTTCTTGAGGCTGAAATACATTAATAGACCGCCCCAAATCCCCAGGACCCAACTTAATACTGGCAGGCCACCCAGCATGGTCGGTGCATAACCATCCAAGCCTTTCAAGATAGCCGCCCCGACAATAAAGGCTGAGCCGGCCACGGCGGCCGCATTGCGGTAACTGCTGTCACGGATTTCCTGACGGATCTTCTGTAAATCCCGCGACGACAATTGCATTTGCAATTCGCCTTGATTGGCTTTGCGCGTTAATTCATAAAGCTGGCGCGGCAAGGTGGGCAGGGTTTCGGCCCAGGTAGGGGCTTCCTGTTGCAGGGATTTTAACGCAGCCTGCCAGCCGAGTTTTTCCTGCATCCATTTTTCCAAAATAGGCTTAGCGGTCTGCCACAAATCCAGATCCGGATATAACTGCCGGCCGAGGCCTTCTATATTGAGCAGGGTTTTTTGCAGTAAAACCAGCTGTGGCTGGATCTGCATATTAAACCGACGGGCCGTTTGAAACAGTCGTAGCAATAATTGACCGAAAGAAATTTCTTTTAATGGCCGGGCAAAAATCGGTTCACAAACACTGCGAATAGCGGACTCAAATTCATCCAGACGGGTATCGGCGGGTACCCAGCCGGATTGCACGTGGAGTTCGGCGACACGGCGATAGTCATGATTAAAAAAGGCCAGAAAGTTTTCGGCGAGATAACGCTGATCATCGGGTGCCAGCGTGCCCATAATACCAAAATCAATAGCGATATAACGCGGATTGGCTGGATCGCTGACATCAACCAGAATATTGCCAGGATGCATGTCGGCATGGAAAAAACTGTGTTTGAAAACCTGGGTGAAAAAAATCTCAACGCCAATAGCAGCCAGCCGCTCAAAATCTACGTTATTAGCAGCCAGTGCCTGCATATCGCTAATCGGTACACCAAAGACACGTTCCTGCACCAGAATATTCGGCCGGCTTAAATTCCAATAAACGTCTGGCACATACAATAAGCGGGCATCGGGGAAATTACGTTTAAGTTGTGAGGCTGATGCCGCTTCACGCAGCATATCCAGTTCATCGAACAAGTTCTTTTCCATTTCGGCGACGACTTCACGCGGTCGCAGCCGTTTGCCTTCTGACCAGTATCGTTCGGCAAGACCTGCCATGGTATAGAGCAAATCGACGTCACGGCGAATGATTTTTTCAATACCGGGCCGTACCAGTTTGATGATGACTTGTTTACCATCAATCAATGTTGCAGCATGCACCTGTGCAATGGAGGCAGAAGCTAATGGATCAGTTTCGATATTGGCAAATAATTTATCGATTTGATCATCGGGATATGCTGCACGAATTAATGTCAATGCTTGTTCGCTTGGGAAAGGCGCGACCCGATCCTGTAATTTAGCCAATTCATCGGCGATATCATCTGGCAGTAAATCGCGGCGGGTGGACAGAATTTGCCCGAACTTAACAAAAATGGGTCCTAAATCTTCTAATGCCAGCCTGAGTCTTTCGCCACGTGGTTGATGACTGGCTTTTCGCCAGCGATACGGTGACAACCAGCTGATAAACCGCAGCGGCCGAAACATATGAATGGCCAGAATAAACTCATCAAGTCGATGACGGGCAAACACACGGTTGATTTGCACCAGTCTGCTGAATTGGCCAAATTTCATGATTTATCCTGCGGGTGTTTTTTTTGTAGCCGTTGAATACGCGCTTCCAAACGGTCAACGGAAGCTTGCAAACTATCGACGTCTTGCATAAACCGGTTGGTTTCCGCTTTGTCTGGTAACAGGCGACTTTCTTCGCGCAAATATTCGGCTAAAGATTGCTGGAAGCTGTCAGCACTGTCATTGAGCCAGCCAAACCCCTGACGCAAGCATTGGGCAATAGGGTAAGCCATTGTATCGCCGGTGACTTTGGCCAGTTGTGCTTCCCAATCAAAATCAAAGCCATTGAGCCAGTCCTGCAATTGCTTGGCAAATTGTACATCGCCAAGAATTTTGATTTGAGCTGAGAAAAGATTATCGGGATTACGGGCGACTTTGATCAACGCGGCACTGTCAGCGGCAATCATTAAATCAGCAGTTTTATCACGACCATCGGCTAGTATTAGAGTGGCATTCTCAAATCTAATATAGAACGACAATTTAAAATCAGTGATATCCAGAT
>JAWWAG010000056.1:0-12735 GCA_033721795.1 Methylophaga sp.
GGCAGGCCCGGCACCAATTACGGCCACTCGTTTGCCGGTAGCTTTAACATTCGATAAATCCGGCCGCCAGCCTTGTGACAATGCGGTATCAGTGATGTATTTTTCCACCGAACCGATGGTCACAGCACCAAAGCCATCATTCAATGTACAGGCGCCTTCACAAAGCCGATCTTGCGGGCAAACCCGGCCACAAATTTCCGGCAGTGTATTGGTTTGATGGGCCAGCTCAGCAGCCTGCTCTAAATTGCCTTCACTGACCAGTTTCAACCAGTTTGGAATGTAGTTATGAACCGGACATTTCCATTCACAATAGGGATTACCACATTCCAGACAACGATCCGATTGTTCGGCCGCTTGCGGTGCATCAAATTCGCCATAAATTTCACCGAATTCCTTGACACGCACATCGGCAGCCAATTTCTTCGGGTCAACCCGGCCTACTTCTAAAAATTGAAAATTATTTTTTTTCATCATTATCTTTTTTATTTACCGGCTCAGGCCGCTTTAGTAGCAATTTTCAGCAGTCCATCCAGTGTTGCCGCTTTAGGTTTCACCAGCCAGAATGATTTCAGTGAATGCTCAAATCGATCCAGGATCTGATGCGCCCAAACGCTGCCGGTTTCACGCACATGATCTTCAATCAAACCTTTCAAGTGCAGCGCTGCTTCTGACATTTCTTCACTGTCAATGCGCAGCAGCTCGACCAACTCAGTGTTATAACGCTCAGCAAAGCTATCGTCGCTATCCAGCACATAGGCCAAACCGCCGGTCATACCTGCACCGAAATTGAGGCCGGTTTCACCCAGTACCACGACGACACCACCGGTCATGTATTCACAACCATGATCACCAACACCTTCAACGACTGTTGTGGCGCCCGAGTTACGTACGGCAAAACGTTCACCGGCTTTACCGGCAGCATATAACTCACCGCCAGTCGCACCGTACAAACAGGTATTACCGATAATGCTGGCTTCCTGGGTTTCAAAATCACTTTCCGGTGATGGATAAATGATCAGCTTGCCGGCCGCCATGCCTTTACCGACATAGTCGTTGGCATCACCTTCCAGATACATTTCCAGACCGCCAGCATTAAACACACCAAAACTCTGGCCAGCCGAACCTTTCAGTTTGACCCGCAGCGGTTTGTCCGCCATATCGTAATTGCCATAAAGTTTGGCAATTTCACCGGATACCCGGGCACCAATAGAGCGGTTAATATTACGGACGGTAAATTTAAATTCTCCGCCGGTTTTATTAACAATCGCCTGTTTCATTTCGGCAACCATTTGCTCAGCTAACTCACCTTTATCGTAAGGCTCGTTTTTTGGCTCCAGGCAGAATTGCGGTTTATCAGCAGCAATACCTGCAGTCGACAGCAGTGGCTCCAAATTCAGTTTGTTCTGTTTCGGCGTATTTCCAGGCAACGCTTCCAGCAGATCGGTACGACCAATCAGATCCTGCAAGCTACGCACGCCGAGCTTAGCAAGCCATTCTCGGGTTTCGCGGGCAACAAACTGGAAGTAGTTCATAACCATTTGCGGTAAACCAATAAAGTGCTGGGTACGCAGTTTTTCATTTTGCGTTGCGACACCGGTCGCACAATTATTCAGATGACAAATACGCAGGTATTTACAACCCAGCGCCACCATCGGGCCGGTACCAAAACCAAAACTTTCAGCGCCCAGAATAGCTGCTTTAACCACATCAAGACCGGTTTTTAAGCCACCATCTGTTTGCAGACGGACTTTGTCACGTAAATCATTGGCACGCAGTGTTTGATGGGCTTCCGACAACCCTAATTCCCATGGACCACCCGCATATTTCACTGAAGTCAGCGGGCTGGCACCGGTACCACCGTCATAGCCGGAAATCGTAATCAAATCGGCATAAGCTTTAGCAACACCGGCAGCGACAGTACCCACGCCGGCTTGCGATACCAGCTTGACTGATACCAGGGCATTGGGATTGACCTGTTTTAAATCAAAAATCAGCTGTGCCAAATCTTCAATTGAATAAATATCATGATGCGGCGGCGGTGAAATAAGTGTCACGCCCGGTACGGAAAACCGTAATGTGGCAATCATCTGATTGACTTTTCCACCCGGCAATTGACCGCCCTCACCCGGCTTGGCACCTTGGGCGATTTTGATCTGTAACACTTCAGCGTTAACCAGATAATGCGGCGTCACACCAAATCGGCCAGAGGCGATTTGTTTAATTTTCGACACACGCTCGTTACCGAACCGGGCTGGATCTTCACCGCCTTCACCTGAGTTAGAACGACCACCCAAACGGTTCATGGCAATCGCCAGCGCTTCATGCGCTTCCGGTGATAAAGCCCCTAATGACATGCCGGCACTGTCAAAGCGCGGCAAAATATCGGTAACCTCTTCCACGTCATCAATTGCCAGCGGCTGTTCTGCCAGTTTCAGACCTAACAAGTCACGCAACACCATTGGCTCACGGTCGTTAACCAGTGCGGCGTAGGCTTTGTAATCTTCATAGCTGCCACCCTGCACCGCTTTTTGCAGTGTGCCGATAACATCCGGATTGTAAGCATGATATTCACCACCATGGATGAATTTTAACAAGCCACCTTGATCGCGTTTTTTCCGCTGATTCCAGGCCGCTTTAGCAAGACTTGCCTGATCGGCATGCAAATCTTCAAAGCTAGTGCCATTAACGCGGCTGGTGGTGGCGGTAAAGCATTTATCAACGACAGCATCATTCAGACCGACAATCTCAAACAATTGGGCGCCCCGATAGCTGGCAATGGTGGAAATACCCATTTTCGAGATGATTTTAAACAGGCCTTTATTAATCCCTTTGCGATAGCTGCGGCAAAGATCAGCATGCTTTTTATCTTTAATTTCGTTGGTAACCAGCAAATCATTCAGGCAGGCGTAAGCCAGATACGGATAGATTGCCGTTGCACCATAACCAAGCAACACCGCGAAATGATGTGAATCACGTGCCGTTGCGGTCTCAACAATTAAGTTGGCATCACAACGCAGACCCACCTTGATTAAATGTTGATGCACCGCGCCGGTCGCCAGCAAAGCATTTATCGGCAACTGCTCTTGCGTCAGAACCCGATCACTGAGTATCAGCACCACATGCTCATCACGCACAGCCTGTTCGGCTTCTGCACATAATGCATCGATAGCTGATTCTAAGTCACCTTTGGCGTCATAGCTTAATGCCAGACGATAGGATTTATATTCGGCATTGGTCTCACCGAGCGCCAGAATGTCTTCAAAAACTTTGTCTGACAGCACCGGTGAATCCAGTACTACACGCTGGGCGTGATCTTCACCTTCTTCAAACAGGTTACGCTCTTCACCGATACAGGTTTCCAGAGACATAACAATGTTTTCGCGCAGCGGATCAATCGGTGGATTGGTCACCTGGGCAAACTGCTGACGGAAATAGTCATACAAAGAACGTTGTTTTTTGGACATTACCGCGAAAGGTGAATCATCGCCCATAGAACCGGTCGCTTCCTGACCGGCTTCGCCAAGTACGCGAATAACCTGATCCCGCTCTTCAAAGCTGACACCAAACATTTTTTCGTAAACAGCAAACTCATCGCCGGATAACTCGACGCTGGCATCAGCACCTTTCTTGTCGGTAAGACGCTGCAGATTGTCATCCAGCCATTGCCGATAAGGCTGAGCAGATTTCAGGATCTGGTTAATATCTTCCGGCATCAGCAATTGGCCGGTCTGGGTATCTACCGCCAGCATTTGGCCTGGTTTCAGACGACCTTTGGCAACGACATCTTCTGGCTGGTAGTTATACACCCCAACTTCAGAAGCCAGCGTGATATGCCGATCTTTAGTAATGACATAACGCGCCGGGCGCAGACCATTCCTATCCAGCGTACAAGCGGCATAACGTCCATCGGTAATAACGACACCGGCCGGACCATCCCACGGCTCCATATGCATGGAGTTGTAGTCATAGAACGCTTTCAGATCGTCATCCATGGTCGGATCATTTTGCCAGGCTGGTGGAATCAGCAAACGCATGGCACGGAACATATTGACGCCACCCGCCAACAGGGCTTCCAGCATATTATCCATGCTTGATGAGTCAGAACCGGTAGTGCCGACCAGTGGCCGAATATCTTCCATATTGTCGATTAACGACGTGGCAAATTTTGCACCGCGAGCCAGCGCCCAGTTACGGTTACCCTGAACGGTGTTAATTTCACCGTTGTGTGCCAGGAAACGGAATGGCTGTGCCAGGCGCCATTGTGGCCAGGTGTTGGTAGAAAAGCGTTGATGGAAAACACAGACAGCGGTTTCCATGCGCTGATCGTTGAGATCTTTATAAAACACCGGCAGATAAGACGGCATTACCAGACCTTTATAAGAGACTACTTGTGATGACATGGTCGGCACATAGAAATCCGTGTCTTCGACTAATGCCTTTTCAGCCTGACGACGAGCTATATAAAGATTCCGCTCAAATGCCGCATCATCCATATCTGATGCGGCGTTAATGAACACGTGACGCATGGTCGGCAATGAGCGCATTGCTTCTTCACCACAGGCCGACTTTGGATCAACCGGAACATCACGCCAGCCAACGACTTGCAGACTCTGGTTAGCAAGCTTTTCGTTTACAACTTGTTGCGCGGATTTCGCTTTGCTTTTATCAGTCGACAAAAACACCACACCGACAGCGTAGCGCTCAGCCAATTCAAAATCTAGCTCTTTGGCGATAGCACGAAAAAAACTGTCTGGTTTTTTCAACAACAAACCACAACCGTCACCGGTTTTGCCGTCGGCACCAATCGCACCGCGGTGGGTCAGGTTACCCAGCGCTTCAATGGCTGTTTCGACCAACCAATGACTTGGCTTGCCGTCCATTTGTGCAATCAAACCGAAGCCGCAGTTATCGCGTTCAAATTCGGGCCGGTAAAGGCCTTGTGTTAATTCTGTTGGCTGACTCACGTCTATACCTTCATCGTCTGTTAGCGCCGTTGCGTAACCCCTCCGGTTGAACCGGCGCAGCTTGTCAAAACCGAGGGGGCATCGCCTAAAACACGGCAGAATGGATCATCAAGTATATCTATTAAGGCCGCACCGTTCAATTATCGCTGCAATGTTTGGACAGTTTTTATCACGTTAAATTTTCCTATTTTCAATAAACTAGCTAAAATGCACTGCTTTTTCTCAGACAGAAAAGACTGATTATGAGCAAAGCGATTATCGGGGTCGTCATGGGCAGTAATAGTGACTGGCCTGTCATGCAAAAAGCCGTTGCACAACTCGACGCTTTTGGCGTTCCCTATGAGACTCAGGTCGTCTCGGCACACCGCACCCCGGATCTGCTGACCGAATACGCTAAAACTGCGCAGCAAAAAGGCCTGCAATGCATTATTGCCGGCGCGGGCGGCGCAGCACATTTGCCCGGCATGCTGGCGGCCAACACCACTTTGCCAGTGCTGGGCGTACCGGTACCATCACGTTATTTGAAAGGTCAGGATTCACTGTTGTCGATTGTACAGATGCCCAAGGGTATTCCGGTCGCAACGTTTGCAATTGGTGAAGCCGGAGCAGCCAATGCCGCTCTATTTGCCATTGCCATGCTCGCCAATCACGATAACGCGCTGTCTGCCAAACTGGAACAATTCCGTAAAGATCAGCATCAGTCCGTAATGGATATGACGCTGCCACCCAAAGATTAAAAGGAAAACCATGATTTTACCCGGTGCAACCTTAGGCATGCTGGGTGGCGGTCAACTGGGCCGGATGTTCACCACCGCAGCACAAACCATGGGCTATAAAGTAATCGTGCTGGATCCGGATAAAGACAGTCCGGCCGGCATTATTGCGGATCAACATATTTGTGCGGCCTACGACGATGAAAACGCATTAACGACATTGGCTGCACAATGTGCGGCGATTTCCACTGAATTTGAAAACATTCCGGCAACAACGCTGGCATTTTTAGAGCAGCGCACCGTAGTGCATCCGTCATCACAAGCGCTGGCAAAAACCCAGAATCGTAATGTAGAAAAAAACTTCATTCGCAGCCAGGGCATTGCTACTGTGCCGTTTGTCAGCATTTACCGGCGTGAAAATCTGGCTGAAGCCGCTGAGAAAATTCAGTTTCCGGCCATTTTAAAAGTCGCCACTTTTGGCTATGACGGAAAGGGTCAGGTCGTTTGTCAGGATCTCGATGCAGCTTATGCTGCTTTTGACAGCCTGGACCAAAAAGAATGTGTGCTGGAGCAACGTATTGATTTGCAGCGGGAGATTTCTGTCGTACTGGCGCGCAGTGAATCCGGTGATATCAACGCCTTTCCGGTCGCTGAAAATGTCCACGTTAATGGTATTTTGCACAGCACCATGGTTCCGAGCAAAGCTAATCCATCACTGACCCAGGCTGCAATTGAAAAAGCCAGCAAAATTGCCGATGGCCTCGATTATGTCGGCACCTTGGCGGTGGAGTTTTTTATATCCCAGCAAGATGAGGTCATTGCCAATGAAATCGCTCCGCGGCCTCATAACTCGGGCCATTACACGCTGGATGCCTGCCCGACCTCACAGTTTGAGCAACAAGTCAGGATGCTGTGCGGTTTACCCAGCGGTGATGTGAGTCTGCAATCACCGGTAGTAATGTTTAATCTGCTGGGTGATGTCTGGGGTCAATCGCAACCGCACTGGGATAAATTGCTGGCAGAGCCTACTATCAAACTGCACCTATACGGTAAAAAAGCTGCCCGGCCGGGTCGGAAAATGGGTCATTTTAATGTGTTGGCTGACAGTACTGAGACAGCAATGAACCAAGCTGAGCAAGTATTTACTGCGCTGCAAGCCAATTAATGGCTCGTGTTCGTATTCAGTACTGCACCCAATGCCGATGGTTGATGCGTGCCGCGTGGATGGCACAGGAACTGTTAACGACTTTTGATGGGGAAATCAGCGAACTGACACTGGTGCCGGCAAGCGGCGGCCAGTTTACCGTTAGCGCCAATGATCAAACTGTTTGGGATCGTAAGACTGAAGGTCGGTTTCCCGATATAACAGAGCTAAAACAACGACTACGGGACATCATCGCCCCGCAGCAGGATCTGGGTCACGCTGACCGCAAAACCGATTAAGCTGATTCAACCTTCTCACTGAAGCCGCAATCTTTTTGCGGGCAAACCTTTTCGGTGCCTTTGCTTTTGGTGGTTTTTATAGTCAGGATCGGCCACTTACAATTCGGGCATGCTTCTTTGAGCGGCTCATTCCACAATGCATAATCACATTTGGGGTATTCCGAGCAGGAATAAAACACCTTGCCGCGGCGTGATTTACGGGTCAAGATCTCACCCTTTTCACATTGCGGACAGTCCACACCGGTATTCGCCGGCTGCTCCAATGACTCGATATGTTTGCACTTTGGGTAATTACTGCAACCGATAAATTTGCCGTATTTGCCGATGCGGTAAATCAAATCCGACTCACACTTAGGACACTGGCGGCCTTCCACTTTTTCCGGTTCACTGGCCGTGGTTTCTTCGCCATTGATATTGCGGGTGTAATCACATTCCGGATAACCGGTGCAGCCGATAAAACGGCCACTGCGGCCTAAACGACTGGATAGCTGTTTGCCACATTTCGGACAATTTTCTTCCATCAATTCCTGCGTCACATCACTGCGCTGGACTTCTTTATCTTTGGTTTCGACCTGCTCTTTGAAGGGGCCCCAAAAATTACGCAGCAGCGGGATCCACTCTTCTTCGCCACGTGACACCGCATCCAGCTCATCCTCGAGCTTGGCCGTAAAGCTGTAATCAACGTAGCGTGTGAAATGCTCAACCAGAAACTTACCGACTACCCGGCCAACATCAGTGGGATGAAACCGTTTGGTCACCAACTCCACATATTCGCGCTGCAACAGTGTCGAAATAATGCTGGCATAGGTCGAGGGGCGACCGATATCGTGTTCTTCCAAAGCGCGTACCAGACTGGCTTCGCTGTAACGCGGTGGTGGCTCGGTAAAATGCTGCTCCGGACGAATTTTATTCAGCGTCACGACATCACCTACGGACATCGGTGGCAGCAAATTTTCGTCTTTATCGGCTTTACTGTCGTCTTGGCCTTCCAGGTAAACGCTCATAAAACCGGGGTTGACCACTGTCGAACCATTGGCACGGAAAGTATTGCCTTTACCGCAGCCTAAATCGACGGCAACGGTATTTAAGGTAGCATGTACCATCTGACTGGCCAGCGCCCGTTGCCATACCAGCGTATATAATTTCAGCTGATCGGCTGATAAATACGCTTTCATGTCTTCGGGCGTACGCAATACTGATGTAGGCCGGATCGCCTCATGGGCTTCCTGCGCGTTTTTAGATTTGGTTTTGTATTGCTGTGGTTTGCTGGGCACCGATTTATTGCCATATCGCTCAGCAATAAATTCGCGAATTTCGCTGATGGCATCATTGGCCAGCGTCACCGAGTCGGTACGCATATAGGTGATTAAACCCACCGCGCCCTCGCCAGTATCAACACCCTCATAAAGCTGCTGAGCGACACTCATCGTGCGCTGGGCGCCAAAACCAAGCTTACGAGAGGCTTCCTGCTGCAAAGTCGACGTGGTGAAAGGCGCGGCAGGATTACGTTTACGTTGTTTTTTCTCAACGTTGGTGACCAGTAATTTGCCGTCAGCCGCTTTATTGAGCGTAGCAACGACTTTTTCAGCCTGTCCGGTATTATCAATACTGAACTGACTGAGTTTTTCGTCCTGATAATGCGTCAGCTTGGCCTGAAACGGGGTTTTATCAATTTCTGTATCGGCTTCAATAGTCCAGTATTCTTGGGCTTTGAAGGCTTCGATTTCCAGTTCACGCTCGACGATCATTCGCAACGCCGGACTTTGTACTCGACCAGCAGACAGACCACGGCGGACTTTTTTCCACAGTAGCGGCGATAAAGTGAAACCCACCAGATAATCCAGCGCCCGGCGTGCTTGCTGTGCATTGACCAGATCCATCGATAATTCGCGAGGATTGGCGACCGCGTCATTAACGGCTTGTTTTGTGATTTCATGAAACACCACACGATGGGTTTCTTTGTCTTTGAGTACGCCTTTATTTTTTAGCAATTCATACAGATGCCAGGAAATCGCCTCTCCCTCGCGATCCGGATCCGTTGCCAGATACAGTGAGTCGGCTTTTTTCATAGCTTTGGCAATGGCATCGACATGCTTACTGTTGCGGTCGATTACCTGATATTTCATGGCGAAATCATTACTCGGATCCACCGCGCCTTCTTTAGGCAATAAATCCCGGACATGCCCATAAGACGCAAGCACCTCTACGTCATTACCAAGATATTTTTTAATAGTCTTGGCTTTGGCCGGCGATTCGACGATGACGAGTTTTTTTCCCATAGATTTCTTCACCAAATATTATCCATTTAAAATAACAAAGCCCGTAAAAACGGGCCTTGTCGGGATGCATCAGAGGGTGCGATCAGTGAATGACCGCTTCCATATCTTCAAACACCAAGTCTTCCATCCAGGCATAGGCCACTTCTCTGCCCGGCTGGTAAAACAGCACCATTAATACCACCCATTTCAGCTGTTCCAGATCAATCTCTTCGCTGTCCAGTGCCAGCACACGCTCAATTACAACCTCGCGTGTTTCGACATCCAAAACCCCAACCTGTTCCAGAAACAGTAAATAGCCGCGACAATGCACATCCAGCCGCTCCATTTCGCTGTCATTAAAGACACGGATAGAAATATCGGGATTGTCTAATTGCGGCGCGACGACTGTCATGGTGTCTAGCCAATTCAGCGCTTTGTGGATTTCCAGTTCCTGAAAACCGACACGCTCCAATTCCAGTTCGAGAGTATCTTTATCGGGCTGTTGGCTGTCTTCAGTGTCAATGTAGTTTTCAAACAAATACAACAACACGTCAATTACATTTTCTTTCATCGGCTTCTCTGTTGTGGGCTTGGTCAGGTGCTAATGCGTGTATATTTGCCTCCCGGCAATGCACTGACGCGACCTTGCAGCTCCAGTAATAACAGCATGGATGAAACGGCATCGGCCGTCAATCCGCTGCGCGAAATCAACTCATCTATATGAACGGGGTCAAATCCCAAATGCTCAAATAATTGTTGATATTCAGCGTCATCGGCAACCGGCTGGGATTGCTGCTGATTATTTGTCGGCGGATCAGCGATTTGCGCAAATTCTGCCAGTGCTCCCAGTTCTTCAATGATGTGCTCAGCCGTTTCCACCAGCTTTGCCCCCTCGCGAATTAGCTGATGACAGCCGCGCGCCAGTGGATTATGAATCGATCCGGGCATCGCAAATACTTCACGGCTCTGCTCCATCGCCATACGGGCGGTAATTAATGAGCCACTGCGGAGCGCCGCTTCAACTACCAATGTGCCTAACGATAAGCCGCTGATAATGCGATTGCGGCGTGGGAAATTCTCGGCCAATGGCGGCGTGCCTAACGGAAATTCAGAAACAATAGCGCCCTGCCGGGCGATTTGATGGGCCAGATCCCGGTTTTTTGCTGGATAAACACGATCCAACCCTGTTCCCACCACGGCAATGGTTTTGCCACCACCAGCCAAAGCACCTTTATGTGCTGCCGCATCAATGCCATCCGCCAGGCCGCTGCAAATTTGTAAGCCACCACTGCTCAGATATCGGGCAAACTCAAAAGCACTGTCTTTACCAGCATGACTGGGATGACGACTACCCACAATTGCCAGTTGCCAATTTGCCAGACAATCAATATCGCCCTGTATGAATAATAGCGGCGGCGGATCAGGGATTTCTTTGAGCAATGAGGGATAACGGGGATCGTTCAGTGTCAGCACATAACGATGGGGTGCTTCCAGCCAACGCAGATCCTGCTCGACTTGCTGCCAATCGGGAGTCTGTAAAGCGCTCTTCAGCTTATCGGGCAGATTTTTAAACTGACCAGGCTGCTGAAACAGGCTGCTGGCCTGATTAACCTGCGCCATCAAGCTGGCAAAAGTCACCGGCCCGACGCCTCTGGTGCGCAGCAAGGCCAGTTGACTGGCCAGTTCCATCTGGCCGGGTGGGAATTCGTCCAGTGTCAGGGGTTACTCCGCTGATTTAACCTTGTCGTAAAGATTGATGGCTTTTGTTGATTTCATCACGATGGCATAACTGACTTTTTCAAATAAACGGAACACCAACGCTTCACCAGCATGCTCATCGGGCAATGTGATTTCGTCAAAGCGGTCTTCGGTCACTGTATCCTTAATCGTTTCACCTGCTTTATACAAGGACAAAACATGACCAGGTTCCAAACCATTGCGGGTACCGAGATTCAATACAACAATCTGGTATTGGCCAACCTGAGACACGCCATCAAACACCGAAATAATTCGTCCTGTCATCTCGGTATCAGGTGAGCGTGGGAAGAAATTCATCTCATAGTCATCGGCTTCGACTTCCAGTAACCGGTCACCGACCTGAACTTCACGATTGGTAAAGGTCAAATCCACGGTCGAAGGATCGCCGATTTCAGTGACGACAGTATCACCGGTATATATGGCTTCGTAACCCAACAACTCATTGGTATCCGGGTCAATATACTTTTTGCCGCCACGAAAAACACTGAAATTCTGTCCAGCCTCACCGGTGACACCACGGGCATAAACAAAATCACCGGTGCCGGAAATCAACCGCTCATCACTGCTGGCAACAATATAGGGTGCACTGTCCAGAACTTCAGCACCAACCACTTTGGGTTTTGTCAGAAATGGACCAATGTCAGACATGGAAATAGTCGGAATAGGTTTTTCCAACTGCATTACGCGCATTTCCGGTGACATTTTAAAGGTTTGTTTACCGCGATTGAGCGCTAAAACTGGCCGGCCATTACGATAAACCAGCGTCAATTCATCGCCGGGATATATTAAATGCGGGTTTTCAACTTGTGGGTTGACCTCCCAAATTTCCGGCCAGTGCCAAGGCTGTTGTAAAAACATGCCTGAGATATCCCATAAGGTATCGCCTTTTTTCACGACATAACGATCCGGATGATCCGGGTTAAGCGCTACTTCATTCGCCAAAATAGGCAAGCTCAGTAAAGCAACAAATAAAGTCAGGCATAAACGGCGAATCATCGGCATATCCTCATGGACACGGGGCAGGTTGTCCGCGTCCTTCTGCGATGGACAACCACAACTAATAGTCTGGTATAAGCCAGCGCTTGGATCAAGCGCTTTAGCAACAAAATAAGCTTATACACCAGAGTCGATTAAAGTACAAAGTTAACAATCGCATTTAAACGCTTGTTGATAGTCGTTATCTTGCCAAAAACAAGGAGGCAAGAAACCCGGGATTTGAATACTTTACACCTTGTTGATCATCAGCTTAACGGTTGCCATATAAATTAGCGTATTCGAGATTACAGTAATACGTGACGGATACTTTCTGACAACGACTAATGATGATCTTTCTATTTATGATGCCCAAAGTGCGAAATCTGGCAAAATAAACGCTGACTGCTCAGCGTAATGATTTTTCATTGCCGCATCAGCGCTTTACAATAAACGATTCTGACTTTTTAAAGTTAAAGAAATAATTCACAAACAGGTTTGATAAATGGCGATTTTGAATATTCTGCATTTCCCGGATCCACGGCTGAGAAACAAAGCGCTGCCCGTTGAAACCGTTGATGAGGAAATCCGTCAGCTGGCACATGACATGCTGGAAACTATGTATCA
>JAWWAG010000057.1:0-12408 GCA_033721795.1 Methylophaga sp.
CACCACTTTCGTGTTGACGATGTCTTCTATCAGTAGCTACCTGATTAATGAATATTTGCTGGCACCACTGGGCATCGAATTCTTACGCACCATAAGCTTTATTTTTGTGATTGCCGTTGTGGTGCAATTCACTGAAATGGTCGTTCATAAAACCAGCCCGCTGTTATACCAAGTGCTGGGTATCTTTCTGCCTTTGATTACAACTAATTGCGCCGTACTCGGTGTTGCTCTGCTTAACGTTCAGGAACAACATGGTTTCCTCGAATCCGCCCTATACGGTTTTGGGGCGGCGATTGGGTTTTCGATGGTGCTGATTATTTTTGCGGCCATGCGTGAGCGGTTGGCCGCTGCCGATGTGCCTGTTGCTTTTCAAGGCGCGGCAATTGGTCTTATTACCGCCGGCTTGATGTCAATGGCCTTTATGGGCTTTGCCGGTCTGGTCAAGGTTTAAATCATGTTAACTGCGATTATTGCCATTACTTTGCTGGCGCTCGTTCTCGGGTTGATACTCGGTTTTGCCTCGATCCGTTTTAAAGTGGAAGGCGATCCGATTGTCGATCAGATCGACAAAATCCTGCCGCAAACCCAATGCGGACAATGCAGCTTTGCCGGGTGCCGGCCTTATGCCGAAGCCATTGCTGCTGGTGAAGTTGATATTAATAGATGCCCTCCGGGGGGTGAATCTACTATTCAGGCTTTGGCTGATTTGCTGGATGTGGAGCCAAAACCACTGGACGAAGAATGCGGCGTTGAAAAACCGAAAATGCTTGCGGTCATTGATGAAGATCGTTGCATTGGTTGCACCCTGTGTATTCAGGCTTGCCCGGTGGATGCGATTCTGGGTGCAGCGAAACATATGCATACCGTTATTGCCAATGAGTGCACCGGTTGCGAACTGTGCGTTGAGCCATGCCCTGTGGATTGCATTGATATGGTAGAAACCCAGCCAGATCCGCATACCTGGCGCTGGCCGGATCCCTCGCATGTCAATTTACAACGGGAGAAAGCTTAATGCGTGCACCGGTCAGTGATTTTCCCGGTGGTTTGCATTTACCTGGTCATAAAAAACGCTCCACGCAAACGCCGATTCACAAAACACCTATCAGCAAACAGCTGATCCTGCCGTTGCAACAGCATATCGGTGAACCCGCTGTGCCAATTGTGAACGTCGGTGATAAGGTGCTTAAAGGTCAGCGTATTGCACGCGCCGAAGGTCATGTATCGGTCTGCCTGCACGCACCTACGTCCGGCGAAATTATTGCAATTGAAGATCGGCCTATCCCGCATCCTTCAGGCTTATCAGCGCCCTGCGTGATTATAGAAACCGATGGTGAAGATCGCTGGATTGAGCGACATCCGGTTGCTGATTTTCGACAGTTATCGGCACATGATATCCGCCAGATCGTTCGTGACGCCGGTATTGTCGGCCTGGGCGGTGCCGGTTTTCCGAGTTTTATCAAACTCAATCCCGGTGTGCACCACCATGTCGATACATTACTGATCAACGGCGCTGAGTGTGAGCCTTATATTACCTGCGACACCATGATCATGCGTGAGCGTGCCGATGGCATTCTCGATGGTATTGAAATCATGCGTTATGCACTGAATGCCGCTGAAGTCATTATTGCCATTGAGGACAATAAACCGGCATCAATTTCTGCAATGCAACTGGCATTAGCTGCACGCCCGGAATTGAGTGATATTGATATTGTCGTGGTCCCGACCCGTTATCCGACTGGCGGTGAAAAGCAATTAATTCAGGTGGTCACCGGTAAAGAAGTTCCCAGTAACGGCCTGCCGATTGATATTGGCATTGTTTGTCATAATCCGGGCACTGCTTACGCTGTTGCCCGCGCTGTCAAATACGGTGAACCGTTGATCTCTCGGATTGTGACGGTTACCGGTACTGATGTGACCCATGCCGGTAATTTTGAAACCTTATTCGGCACCCCGATCAGTGATTTACTGAGTTTTTGTGAAACCAAACGACAGCCTGATGAGCCGTTTATTCAGGGCGGGCCCATGATGGGTTACAGCTTGGCCGGTGATAGCCTGCCGATAACCAAAACGGCCAACTGCATTCTAGTGGGCGTTGATGATGTCGCACCGGCTAATGAACCCCTGCCCTGCATTCGTTGCGGTGATTGTGCTGATGTTTGCCCGGCGAGTTTGTTGCCGCAACAGATTTATTGGTATTCCCGCGCCAAAGAATTTGATACGACCAGAGACTACAAGTTATTCGACTGTATCGAGTGCGGCTGCTGTGATTATGTTTGTCCGAGCAAAATTCCGCTGGTGTCATATTTCCGTTTTGCTAAAACGGAAATCATGAATCAGGAACGTGAGCGGCGTAAATCAGATTTGGCTCGTGAACGCCATGAAACCCGTTTAGAGCGACTGGAACGCGAGCGTCTGGAAAAAGAACAACGTCAGGCGCAGCGTAAAGCCGCGCTGGAAGCATCAAAAAAAGCGGCAGCTGAAAAAAAATCCGCCGAAACGGAAAACAGTGCTGATGAGACGACCGCTGCTGAGGAGAAAAACTGATGCCGGTATTTCGGCTGAGCCCGCCGTTTTTAGCCGGCGCTAACCGCGTTACATTGCAAATGCTGCAAGTTCTGGTGGCGTTGATCCCGGCAGTGATTGCCATGGTCTATTTCTTCGGGCCAGCCGTGTTAATCAATATTGTGATCGCCGTAACCGTTGCTGTTGTCAGTGAAGTGCTGATGCTGCAATTACGTGGCCGGCCAGTGAAACCATTTATCAGCGATGGCAGCGCGATTGTCACCGCCGTATTGCTGGCGATTGCAATACCGCCCTTATCGCCATGGTGGCTGACGGCGATAGGCGTCAGTTTTTCTATTATCTTTGCCAAACATTTATATGGCGGTCTTGGCTATAACCCGTTTAATCCGGCGATGATTGGTTATGTCTTGCTGCTGATTTCATTTCCGGTCGAAATGACCACCTGGTTACCGGTGAATAGTCTTGCAGAGCAGGCACCGGGTTGGTTGGCTTCATTAAGCGTGATTTTTACGGGTGAGTTTCAGGGTATGGGAATGGATGCCTATTCCGGCGCCACACCGCTTGACCATATGAAAACGCAAATCAGCATGATGCGTTCACCCGATTATGTTGCCAGCCAACCACTTTACGGCATGTTTGGTGGACTTGGCTGGGAGTGGATTAATATCTGGTTTGCGTTGGGCGGCCTGTGGCTGATGTATCGCAAAGTCATTAGCTGGCATGTGCCGATGTCAATGATTGCCAGTTTACTGGCGATTAGCACCCTCACCTGGTTAATTGCGCCACAAGTGACCGGTTCGCCGTTATTTCATTTGCTCAGTGGCGGCTTTATGCTCGGCGCTTTTTTTATTGCGACTGATCCGGTCTCAGGCTCTACCACCCTGAGAGGTCGGATTGTGTTTGGTGCGGGCGTTGGTTTGCTGGTTTACATCATCAGGGTTTGGGGCGGTTACCCCGATGCGGTCGCTTTTGCAGTTATTATGATGAATATGCTGGTACCACTGATTGATTATTACACCCAACCGAAAGTTTACGGAGCCCGCTGATGCAAGCGCTTTGGCAAAATCCTGTTGTGCGGGTTGGTCTGTTAATGGCGATATTTGCCATTGGCGCGACGGCACTGGTCTCATTAACCGAAGCAAATACCCGTGAACAAATTGCCAATAATGAACGTGAGGCTTTATTAGAAGCCATTAAAGTATTAGTGCCTGCCGATAAATTTGATAATCAAATTTTGCAGGACACATTGACGCTTCCGCCGACACCGGCGATTGGCACAACTGAGCCTTCAACAGTTTACCGTGCCAGACTAAACGGTAAACCTACGGCAGCGGTGTTTACCGTTGTTGCACCAGATGGTTACAGCGGCAGTATCAGTATGCTGGTCGGTATCAATTATGACGGTACACTGGCTGGTGTCCGGGTCATTAGTCACAAAGAAACGCCGGGCCTGGGTGATAAAATTGAAGCCAAACGTAACGACTGGATTTTGCAATTTGAAGGGTTGTCTCTGGAGAACCCGAAAAAAAGCCAATGGAAAGTGAAAAAAGATGGCGGTCATTTTGACCAGTTTACCGGTGCCACCATTACGCCGAGAGCTATTGTTAATGCGCTGCGCGGTGCTCTGGAGTATTTTGAGAACAATCGCGATAAGCTGTTTGCCAAAGTTGAGGACAAGCCATGAGTGTCTATAAGCAAATCATTCAGGACGGTCTCTGGAAAAACAATCCCGGACTGGTACAGCTGCTTGGGCTGTGCCCGTTACTGGCGGTCACCAATAATATAATTAATGGACTGGGACTGGGTCTTGCCACCATTCTGACCTTGGTCGCTTCAAACGGCTCAATCTCATTGCTACGTAACAATATTCCAGATGAAGCCCGTTTACCGGTGTTTGTTATGATTATCGCTTCGATCGTTACCGCCATTGAGCTGGCAATGAATGCATGGTTCCATGAGTTGTATCTTATTCTGGGTATTTTCATTCCGCTGATTGTCACCAACTGTTCTATTATCGGCCGTGCAGAAGCGTTTGCTGCCCGTAATCCGATAATGCCCTCCTTGCTCGATGGTTTTATGATGGGAGTGGGCTTTTTGTTCGTGCTGGTTGTGCTGGGCGGTTTACGTGAATTAGTGGGTCAGGGAACCTTGTTCAGTGATGCCCATTTGATGTTTGGTGAGGCAGCCCGTGGTCTGACCATCACAGTCATTGAAGATTATCGTGGTTTTTTGATGGCCTTGTTACCACCCGGCGCATTTATTGGTCTCGGTCTGATTGTGGCGCTTAAAAATGTCATTGATGCCCGGCATAAAGCACGGCAGCCCAAATCCGTTCAGGGTCTGGCCAGCGCAGCCGCAAGTTAACGGTGAATCAGCAACAGCGGCAGGAGTTTTTCAGCCGGCTGCGTGCCGCTGATCCAGCGCCAACAACCGAGCTGCAATATGACTCGCCTTTTGAGTTATTAATTGCCGTAATTTTATCGGCGCAGGCAACCGATGTCGGCGTCAATAAAGCCACGGCCAGACTGTATCCGGTCGCCAGTACGCCGCAGGCTATCCTGAACTTAGGACTCGATGGTTTAAAAAGCTATATCAAAACCATTGGCCTGTTTAATAGCAAAGCCGAAAACATTATCAAAACCTGCCAGATTCTGGTCGAGCAATACAACAGCGAAGTCCCAGCCGATCGCAACGCACTGGAAGCCTTGCCCGGTGTCGGCCGTAAAACTGCTAATGTCGTGCTCAATACCGTTTTCAAACAGCCGGTCATGGCTGTTGATACGCATATTTTCCGGCTGTCTAATCGCACCGGACTTGCCAAGGGCAAGAATGTCCGTGAGGTTGAAGACAAACTCGTCAAAAACACCCCAAAAGAATTTCTGCTCGATGCCCATCACTGGCTGATTTTGCATGGCCGCTATGTTTGCACAGCGCGCAAACCCAAATGTGATGAATGTATCGTTAATGATTTGTGTGATGATTTCCGTCGTCTGCAAAAACGCACAGCGGTGTTTTGATGTTTGGTCAGGATCGTGACACGCTTCGTCAGTATTATCATCAGGTCTGGCAAAAATGGCAGCAGCAGCAACCGCTGTCGCCACTGGAAAAACAAATTGCCGTAGTCATCCAAGAACATCCGGAATACCATGCTGCTTTTGCCAACCCAGCGCATACACAACAGGAATTTTTTGTCGAAAATGGCCAGAGTAATCCCTACCTACATATGGGGCTGCATCTGGCAATACGCGAGCAAGTCGCGACTAACCGGCCAATCGGTATTACAGATATTTATCAGCTGCTGCTGAAAAAACATAATGGCGAGCAACTGGCAACTGAACATCTGATGATGGAATGTCTGGCTGAAAGTATCTGGCAAGCACAACGCAACCAGCAGATGCCCGATGAAGCTGCCTATCTGCAAGCACTTAGGCAATACTGCCGCTAAATACCCTTTTTATTTTTGTTCAGGAGTGCACGCCATGCAGGCATTGCAATTTTCTAAGCCCAGCGGTCCCGCTCAATTAGTCGATTTACCCGACAACACACCGACTGGTTTTGAACTGTTGGTGGCTATCAATGCCGTTGCCGTAAATCCCGTAGATATAAAAGTGCAATCTGGCATTACCGATAATCCCAGAACATTAGGCTGGGATGCCTGCGCCACGGTGGTTGATCTGGGCAATAAAGTACGTGGATTTAAAGTGGGTGACCGGGTATTTTATGCTGGTGATGTCAGCCGGCCCGGTTGTTTTGCCAGCCAGCAATTGGTTGACAGCCGTATCGTTGGTCATGCGCCGAAAAGTCTTGATGATTTGGAGACAGCCAGTTTGCCACTAGTCAGTCTGACTGCCTGGGAATTATTGTTTAATCGGCTGCGAATCAGTCTGCAAAAAGATCATGGTAAATCTTTATTAATCATCGGCGCCTCTGGCGGCGTGGGTTCGATGCTGATTCAACTGGCAAGACAAATTGCCGGTTTAAAAGTGACGGCCAGTGTCGGCAGTGATGATTCAGCAGAATGGTGCCAGTCGCTGGGGGCACACGATTCGGTCAGTCATCGTGGTGATTTACTGGCAAATTACCAGCAAACCAATTTACCGGCGCCGGATTATATTATCTGCCTCAATGACAGCGATCATTACTTGCCGATAATGGCCGAATTGATTAAACCGCAAGGCCTGATTGGGCTGGTTGTTAATTTTAATAAACCGGTCGATTTAAATTTGCTGAAAAACAAAAGTGTCGGATTGGTCTGGGAATTCATGTTTAGCCGTCCCATGCTACAAACAGAAGATATACAACAGCAGCACCGGATTTTGCAGCGTATTGCCGAGCTAATCGAATCAGGCTGTTTACGGCATACTCTTACGCAACGATTTGATGCGTTAACGGTCGATAATCTGCAGTCGGCACACGCGCTGATCGAGACTGGCCACACTCGCGGTAAAATCGCATTGGGACCGATGCCAGGTTCCGATAACGCGTAGCGCCATCGCAGCGTTCCCCGTATAATTATCGGCATACAGCATGTCAGAGGTTAATAATGCAAGAAAAAAAATCGGATAAATTTTTCGTTGGCAGTTTAGTCATCATTGGTGCACTGGTATTTCTTGTGTATCTGATTCTGAACAGTATGCTGTCACTTGCTGACAGTGTGGTTTCTCCTCCCATAATGACGCCGGCAGCTATCAGCGCTCGTATTGCCCCTGTTGCACAAGAGCGGATCGGTGAAGAGCCGATAGTACAAGCCAGCAACGATACCAGTACAGGTGAAGTCATTAAAACTGATGCTGATGCAGGTCCTGGTAATCAAATTTTTACTGCCGTTTGTGCAACATGCCATGTCAGTGGCCTTTTACAAGCTCCAAGAATAGGCAATAAAGACGACTGGGCACCGCGTCTCGAAAAAGGTATGGAAACGCTTTATGACCATGCTATTAATGGTTTTAAAAATATGCCGGCGCGTGGTGGCAGACAAGATCTCAGCGATGAAGAAGTTAAAGCGGCTGTGGATTATATGATTTCACAATCAGAATAAAAGCTTGCCCGTGTTAACGGGTAATTAAACTGATCCTCCGGCCTGCGAATAGCCGGCTACCCTATCTGCTCAGATACTGCAATATGACCGACCAACGGACGCAAGCCTGACATGAACCTGCTCTCATTTAACTTGCCATTATTGGTATTGCTGCCGTTTGTGGTAGCCCCACTGGTTGCCATGGTGGATCGTTATCACCGGTTGGCACCCGCCTGGCTGGCTGGTATTTCAACTTTATTGTCACTGGCATTATTGTGGCCGTCGACCAATGCGGTATTTGCCGGACAAACGCTTATCCAGAGCTGGCAGTGGATTCCCAGTATCGATCTGCAATTTGCTTACAGGCTTGATGGTTTAGCGTTGTTATTTGCGTTATTGATCCTGCTGATTGGCTTGCTGATCATTTTTTATGCCCGTTATTACCTGACGCCTAAAGATTCAACCGGACGGTTTTACGCTTATCTGTTGATGTTTATGGGCTCAATGCTCGGCATCGTGCTTTCAGAAAACATTCTGCAACTGGTGGTCTTCTGGGAGCTGACCTCACTCACCTCATTTTTATTAATCAGTTTTTGGCAATACCGGCAGGATGCCCGTCAGGGTGCCCGAATGGCGCTGGCAATCACCGGCGCAGGTGGGCTGGCATTACTGGGCGCAATGATTTTACTCGGTCAAATGGCCGGTAGTTATCAGTTGACTGATGTGCTGGCAGCGGCTGACAGCATCAAGGCTGATCCTTATTTTGTGCCCACGATATTGCTTTTTTTACTCGGCGTTTTCACCAAATCAGCACAGTTTCCGTTTCATTTCTGGTTGCCACATGCGATGGCAGCACCCACACCGGTATCGGCTTATTTGCATTCGGCCACCATGGTCAAAGCCGGTATCTTTTTGCTGGCGAGGTTTTTTCCGGTGTTTTCCGGCACACCGGAGTGGGTCTGGTTAGTCGGTTGCACCGGCATGATAACGCTGGTTATCGGTGCATACATAGCGTTATTCAAGCATGATTTAAAAGGCCTGCTGGCCTATTCAACGCTTAGTCATCTTGGCCTCATCACATTACTGTTTGGTTTCAGTACCGAAATGGCTTTGGTCGCCGCGTTGTTCCATATCATCAATCACGCCACATTTAAGGGCTCATTGTTTATGGTCGCCGGGATTATTGATCATGAATCCGGCAGCCGTGATATGCGCAAACTCAACGGCTTGTTTAAAATGATGCCGCATACTGCCGTGCTGGCGATGATTGCCGCAGCTGCGATGGCCGGCGTACCTTTACTCAATGGTTTTTTGAGTAAAGAAATGTTTTTTGAACAGGCGCTAACGGCATCTGGTGGGGGGTTATCCGCCTGGTTCGTACCATTTATGGTTACCGTTGCTGCTATTTTATCCGTCGCTTATTCACTGCGTTTTATTCATGACGTGTTTTTTAACGGTGAGCCGATTGACCTGCCAAAAACACCACACGAACCGCCACGATTTATGAAAATCCCGGTCGATATTCTAGTAGTGTTGTGTCTGCTGGTTGGTATCGCACCGATGCTGCTGCTGGGGCCGATTTTAAGTGTCGCTGCCGCAGCCAGTTTACAAAGCAGCGCGCCGACATTCAGTCTGGCCATCTGGCATGGCTTTAACCTGCCACTGATGATGAGTTTTATCGCTCTGGTACTCGGCGTGTTGTTGTATTTCCAACGTGAGAAACTCTGGGACTGGCATGAACGCACGCTGCTGCGTATCGAAGGTAAGAACCTTTTTGACTGGCTGCTGTGGAAACTGATTCGTGGTGCCCGCAAAGTCACTGCGATATTTGACCGCAATGCGTTGCAACCTGCCGTTAGCTGGATGTTGGCTACAGCGCTGTTGATAGGTTTTGCAGCTTTTGCCCAATTCCCAACGTCAATTCTCGGTGACCGGCAGTTATTACCCGCAAATGCCGTGACGATTGTAATGGCCGGTTTACTGATGGCAGCCAGCTTGCTGACAGCTATTTTGCATCATAAGCGGCTGGTTTCGCTGATTACAGTCGGCGTGGTTGGCTTGCTGGTCGCACTGGGCTTTGTACTGTTTTCTGCGCCGGATCTGGCTTTAACGCAGTTGTCCGTGGAAGTCGTCACTATCGTTTTATTACTACTGGCCTTGTTCTTTCTACCGCAGCATACCCCGCAGGAACGAAGTTTTGCACGCTCGACGCGTGACTGGGTTATTTCCGGTTTATCGGCCTTGGCAGTATTTATTCTGACCATGGCTGTGCTCAGCCGGGAGTATCAGCCGATTTCACAATTCTTCCTTGATAACGCCAAGCCGGGTGGTGGCGGCACCAACGTGGTCAACGTTATTCTGGTCGATTTCCGTGGTTTCGATACACTGGGTGAAATTGTCGTCCTGGCGCTGGCAGGGCTGGGCGTTTACGCGATGTTGCACGGATTGAAGCTGTCGGCGCCCAGTAAAGATATTCATGGACTGGCCTGGAGTCATGATCCGCATCCGCCGATTATGCAAACGCTGACCCGCTTGCTGTTTCCGTTGATGCTGATGGTCGCCGTGTTTATATTCCTGCGCGGTCATAACTTGCCTGGCGGTGGCTTCATTGCCGGCTTAATCGCCTCGGTAGCCTTGATCTCCCAATATCTTGCCAACGGTATTGACTGGACCAATGATCGCTTGAAAGCCAATATGCATCTGGTGATTGGTGCTGGTTTAGCTATAGCCACCATTACCGGTCTGATACCACTGCTTCTGGGTTTCCCATTTTTAACAACCGCTTTCACTTATCTTACCTGGCCGGTGGTTGGCACCTTTGAAATTGCCAGTGCCATTGCCTTTGATCTGGGTGTGTTTTTAACGGTCGTTGGCAGTTCGGTCATGATTTTGGTGGAGCTTGGCAAACTCAGCCATGCTGCTCACTTTATGCCGACAGAGGAGCCAAACTGATGGAATGGCTAATCGCAGCGGTTATCGCTGTCATGACAGGGTGTGGTGTGTTTTTGACACTGCGTGCACGCACTTTCCCGGTGGTGCTTGGGCTGACTTTGCTGGCTTATGCCGTCAATGTGTTTCTGTTTGCAATGGGTCGTCTGCAAGTTGGCCTGCCACCAGTTATAGATAAAGCGGCCGCCGGTTATACTGATCCACTGCCACAAGCATTGGTGTTAACGGCGATTGTTATTGCCTTTGGGATGACTTCGTTTTTGATTGTATTGTCATTAAAAGCGCGCAGTGAACTTGGCAATGATCATGTTGATGGCGTGCATAAATCTGATGATGAGCGTCAAGCCGCCGTCCATCAAAAACAGAACACGAACACAGAGGACGCGGCTAAATGAATCAGTTTGCCAGCTTCCCCGTACTGTTGCCACTGATTGGCGGGATTGTCATTTTACTGGCGCAGCGTGCCGGTATCGGCATGCAGCGACTGCTGAATTTAAGTTTTACCGTGTTGTTGCTGTTAATAACCGGCTGGGGTTTGCAGCAAACGCTGAGTGGTGAGTATCAGGTCATTTTGCTCGGCGACTGGCAAGCCCCTTTTGGCATTGTCATGGTGCTGGATCGTTTATCGGCGGTGATGTTATTTATCACTGCCCTCTTGGCGTCTGCGGCCCTGTGGTATGCAATGACCTCCAATATTGACAAGCAGGGCCATCATTTCCATGTGCTGTTCCAAATCCAGTTATTTGGTCTTAACGGCGCCTTTATGACCGGCGACCTGTTTAATCTCTTTGTGTTTTTTGAAGTACTGCTGCTCGCCTCTTACGGCTTGTTACTGCATGGTGGCGGTCGCCTGCGGACCCGCGCTGGCCTGCATTATGTGGTCATTAACTTAATTGGCTCGACCTTGTTTTTATTTGCTGTTGGCACGCTTTACGGCATGCTCGGTACCCTGAATATTGCTGATATGGCAATCGCAGTACAATCTATTGCCCCTGAAGATCGTGGTGTTGTCGCCGCGGCAGCTTTATTGTTATTGGTGGTCTTTGGCATTAAAGCGGCGATGTTCCCGGTATATATGTGGTTACCCGGTGCTTATGCGTATACGTCTGCACCCGTCGCAGCTTTGTTTGCCATTATGACCAAAGTCGGTCTGTACTCAATGATTCGGGTACACGGCACCATCTTTGGCGAATCGGCCGGCGATCTGGCTTTTGTCCACAGTGACTGGCTTTTGGTCCTGGGCCTTGTCACCTTGATTCTGGCAGCACTGGGTGTGATGGCAGCCCGTATCTTCCGCCAGCAGGTAGCGTATTTGATTCTGGCATCGGTCGCGATATTAATTATTGCCATCGGTATTAATAATCAGGCGGCTTTATCAGGCGCATTGTATTACCTGATTCATTCAACCTTTATCGGCGCAGCCTTGTTCTTATTGGCCGATGTGATTCGTCTGGCTCGCGGCACCCATGCTGATACTTTTACCAAAGCGACCCCCGTTGATCAGCCGATTCTGGTTGGCAGCGTCTTTATGGTGCTGGCAATTGCTGTGGCCGGTATGCCGCCATTGTCAGGCTTTTTCGGCAAAGTGATGATACTGAATGCAGCGATTGTTCACAGCTGGTTCTGGACGATTCTAATCGTTGTTCTGCTGTCCAGTTTGATCATGATTGTCGCACTGGCCCGCACCGGTTCACTTTTGTTTTACAGTGTTCAGGCGGATGCCAAAAAAACGGCACCGGCACTGAATAAAACAGCCTTTGCTGCCATTATTATGTTGTTGGTTACCAGCCCGCTGATGGTGTTACTGGCAAAACCGTTAACCGGCTTTACGGATAATGTTGCGGCGCAGCAGAATAATCACCGAAGTTATATTGATGCTGTTATGTCGTCACAACCTGTTACGGAGGTGATCAAATGAA
>JAWWAG010000058.1:0-12303 GCA_033721795.1 Methylophaga sp.
AATAAAACCAACCGCAAATCAGCACATTGACTGATATGTTCACGTAATTGTGGCCACATGGTGTTATCAATGACCAGTACCTGTGCTGCCGAATCCTGCGCCAAATATAATACTTCTTCTACTGTCAGCAGCGTTGAAGTCGGCACCGAAATCGCGCCGCGTTTCATAGCCCCCAGAAATGCAATCGGATAATCCAGACAATTTGGCAACCTGATTAACACCCGTTGCCCGGCATCAATTCCCTGATCTCGTAATAGCTGCGCAAATTGATGCGTACGCTTCGATAAATCGGCAAAACTGATTTGGCTGGTACCGAGTAAATCGTCTTCAACGATCATCGCTGTGGTGTTGGCAATGGGTGTCTCTAGATGATTATCAGTGCAGGCCACACCGATATTGAGATATTCAGGTACCTGCCATTGCCAAGCCGGAAAAGCTTGCAAATCACTCATAAAATCGCTCCATATGGCCAGTTTTCACGGATGACCTGCGTTGGCATCAGCTGCAACACTTTCATGGCAAAATTGCGGTCTTCATCAGCCAGTGCCCGCAGCGCATTGGCACGCAATAATGTCTGCAGCGCTTTACCGAACATCGGTGGATCCAGCATTTCACCGTCAAATTTAATCGCCCCGCCCAACAAGGCATCCGCCTCTATCGCAGCTTCAAGAATGCTGATTTTCAGGGCGATATCGGTTGGTGACGGGGTATAAGCCACTTTGCATAAATGAATATGACCGGGATGAATCACCTGCTTACCGGTCAGACCCAGTGCTGACTCTTCACAGGCATGTTTGTAAACAATGCGCGACTCATCTTCACCATGCAGATCCAGCCAACGGCGCACATCATTTGGTTCAACAAATTTATCCGGCATACTGGAACTACCAATCAACGTTTCCACACCACCAATGACGCCTTTACCGGCAATACGCGCTTCAAACATGATCTGATATAAAAAGTGTTTCAGTTCTTCCGTCCAGTTTTCCGGGGTAATGTGAATACCCATGGCTTTGGAAAAATCATGGATACCAAACACAACATGCTTCACCGTGCTGTACTGCATTAGATCCGGGGCTATTTTCAATGATTTGGGGTGTTCGATAATCGGCTGAATAGTGATTTTGTTATTAATGCCAACCAGCAAATTCGACAAATCCCGGACTTCCGCTGCACCGTATGCTTCACCAGCCTTGGCCAACATCACGACATCAATGCAGTCCCCCACATCCCGCACCAGTTGCATATCATGCTCATATTCCTGGGTACGGAATGGGTTCACCCGGATGGCGATGGTGACCTGTTTATTATTTTTTCGCAGTCTGGGCAATTCCTGCCGCAGCAGCGTTCGGCTCATTTCTTTTTGCCGGCAGCCATCTTCCAGATCGAAAATGAGCGTGTGGGCATTGGTCTGGTATGCATGTTTTTTGATCCGTGCTGCTGCCGCATCAAGATCTTCATAAATACCCAGTGATGGTGCAAATTTAACCGGCGGATAATACAGCTGAATCCCGGGCCAGAAATCACGCAGCACCTCAGTATTAAACACCCGGCAAAAATCTACATCGGCATAGGGTTCGGCATATTGCTGATTATTAATATCCATAGCCTGCTCCTGAAAGCAAAGTCCGGTTAACTGTTTGCCGCGACCGCTGGGTTGGCCTGTTCGGCAAGACTGGCCTCGACCACCGCGGTCGATACCCGTGATAACAAACGCGGATCAAACGGTTTGGGAATGATGTAATCCTTACCAAAACTGATTTCGATATCATCGTAAGCAGAACGGACTTCTGCCGGAACCGGTTCGCGTGCCAGTTCGGCTAATGCATAAGCTGCGGCAATCTGCATTTGCTGACTCACCTGCGGGGCTTTGGCGTCAAGCGCACCGCGGAATAAATAGGGAAAACACAACGCATTATTAACCTGGTTGGGAAAGTCCGAACGACCGGTGGCCATCAGCACATCAGGACGCACTGCAACGGCTAGTGACGGCAAAATCTCAGGATCCGGATTGGCCAGCGCAAACACTATCGGCTTATCAGCCATGGTCGATAAATATTCAGCCGGTAACGCATTGGCAGCCGATACGCCGATAAACACATCAGCATCCTGCATCGCATCTGCCAGCGTTCTGGATTCGGTGTCACGCAACAAATCACGTTGCCCGGCATCAATATCATTACGACCCGCATGCAAAACACCGTTTTTATTAACCAGTGTAATATCCGTGGCGCCCATGGCTGTTAACAAGCGTGTTGTGGCCATGCCGGCAGCACCGGCACCGAGAAACACAATTTTGGCGGTTTCCAGTTGTTTGTCCTGCAAATGCAGCGCATTGATCAACGCTGCACAAATCACAACCGCAGTACCATGCTGATCATCATGAAAAACCGGGATATTCAAACGCTCGCGTAACTCGCGTTCAATACGAAAACATTGCGGCGCAGCAATATCCTCAAGGTTAATGCCACCAAACGTCGGGGCAATATTGACCACCGTTTCAATAAAGCTTTCGACACTCGGCGCGGTAATTTCAATATCAAACACATCAATATCAGCAAAGCGCTTGAATAAAACAGCCTTGCCTTCCATCACCGGTTTACTGGCCAGCGCACCGACATTACCCAGGCCGAGAACAGCCGTGCCATCAGTTATGACTGCAACCAGATTCCCCTTGTTGGTATATTGATACGCCATCGCTGGATCACGGTGAATCTCCCGAACCGGTGCTGCCACTCCCGGCGTATAGGCCAACGATAATTCTGCAGCAGTTGCACAGGGCTTGCTTGATTCGACCGTCAACTTTCCCGGTCGTGGCAGTGCGTGATAATCCAGTGCCCGTTTTTTCAAATCTTCGGCATCATCAGTCATGACTTACTCCAGTTCATTCATATAGTGATGTTCATCGGTCACGCAGTAACCGGTGCGCCATTCGATGGCTTTGTCGGCATAGCTATAGGCCACACGGGCAATTTTAAGTAATGGATAGCCGGGCTCAATTTCCAGCTGTTTGGCCTGCTCATCACCGGCCATCACGGCCGTCAGTTTTTCACTGGCGCGGATCATTGGAATGCCGTATACCGTCTCGTACATGCTGTACAAAGAACCTTTGTGATCATTGACCCGGTTAGCATTCAAACCCCGGAAAAATTTTGCGGGCACAATGATTTCATCAAGAATCACGGGGCGTTTGGAAAAACACAAAAGTCGTTTGATTTCGATAATCGCAGTGCCAGGTTTCATGCCGGTAACAGCAGCAATAGCTGCATCAGCTCTGCGCCGCTGACAATGAATCAGCTTGCTTTCCAACAATTCTTTTTGACCTTCTGCAGATGTCAAGCGCAAAAAACGTAATTTGCTCTTTTCTTCTTTATGGGAAGCGACATAAGTGCCCTTACCCTGACGACGTACCAGAATATTTTCGTCAGCGAGTGCATCAATTGCTTTGCGAACCGTTCCCTGACTAACATTAAAACGGGCTGCCAGCTCGACTTCACTCGGGATCATATCGCCCGGTTTCCATTCACCAGCGACCAGACTCTGCGTCAGAAAAATTCTGATCTGCTCGTAAAGCGGTCTGAATATAGGGGCATTTTCAACTTCTGCCATGGTTATTCCTGTCTTTATCTGAGGCGCAAAACTTATCCAGAAACTGCGCTTTTATTTAATTGACTTTCACTTTAACGCAGTGCAAAAAACTTGTCTAGTGTTTTATGTCTTATATAAGACATATGATAAAATTTGACAGACTTATTTTGACTGACATAAAATCAAATCAACATCATTTAATGATGAATTAATAAAAGAGGCAGCTTATGAACCAATACTTTCGGCCAAGGCGCTCTATGCTTTATGTGCCTGGCTGTAACCCGCATTATCTTGAAAAGGCGAAGACGCTGCCTGTCGATAGCATTATTCTGGATCTGGGTGCGCCAATTTTATTAACTGCCAAAGAAAAGTCGCGTGACAATGTGGTTGCTGCATTAAAACAAGGTGGCTATGGCCGCCGTGAGGTTGTCGTACGGGTCAACGATCTGAATTCCAAGTGGGGTTACGATGACATCCATGCGGTTGCCAATCTGGGTGCAGATGCCATCTTATTCTCGAATATAGAGCATCACGATGATGTTATGCGGGCACTGGCTGCACTGGAAGAACAAGGCGATAAACACACCCCTATTATGATCATGATTGAAAGCCCGTTGGCCGTTTTACATGCTGAAGAACTGGCCAGATCATCAGATCGTATTGCCTGCATGGTGATGGCCACGTCTGATTTGATTTCTGATTTACATGCCCGTCCAACATTGGAACGTACAGCCATTCGCAGCAGCCTCGCGTGGGTGGTTCTGGCAGCCCGTGCTTATGGCCGGGCCGTGGTGGATGGCATACACAGTGATCTAAAGGACAGCCAGGCTTTTGAATATGCCTGTCGTGTTGGCCGTGATATGGGCTTTGATGGCAAGTCTTTGGTTCACCCTGCGCAGTTACCATACGCCAATGATGCTTATACACCTAAAGCCAGCGAAGTGGCGAATGCTAAAGAAATCATCGCTGCCTTATCTGCGGCTAATGCGGCTGGCCGAGGCACTGTTTTGGTGAATGGTAAGTTAATTGAACATCACCATGTCATCGCAGCAAAACGTTTCCTAGAACTCAGCGAAATGATTAACGAACTGGAGTTAGACTATGTCTGATAATGCTTATCCGCAGGGACGGTTTTTCGAGGATTTTCGTCTGCGGGAAACCATTTTGCACCCTACCCCGCGCACGATCACAGAGGGTGATGTCAGCCTTTACATTGCCCTGACCGGTGCCCGACAAATTTTGCATTGTGCACAGCCAGTTGCTCATGCACTCGGTTATGCCGATAAAACGATCGATGACTTACTGACATTTCATATCGCCTTTGGCAAAACTGTGCCGGATATTTCAGTGAATGCGGTCGCCAATCTTGGTTATGCTGAAATCAGATTTATGCTGCCGGTATATGTTGGCGATACGCTGACCACCGAAAGTGAAGTCATTGGCCTGCGTGAAAATACCAATGGCAAAACCGGTATTGTCTATGTCCGATCTACAGCTTATAACCAGAACCACCGTGCTGTTTTATCGTGGGTACGCTGGGTTATGGTTAATAAGTTTAATCCCGCAGCGCCAGCGCCAAAAACCAATGTGCCCACCTTGCAGGAATATGTCAGTGCCGATGATTTGCTGGTCCCGGCAACGCTTGATACACGATATTTTGATACCCGTTTAACCGGATCCAACAAACTCTGGGATGACTTTGAGACTGGTGAACGCATTAACCATCCTGCGGGCATGACGGTTGATGACAGTGATCACACACTGGCGACCAAACTTTATCAAAATAATGCCCGGCTGCATTTCGATGCCTTGGCCATGCAACAAACCAGCTTTGGCCGACGGTTAATGTATGGCGGCCACGTGATTTCCGTTTGCCGGGCACTCAGTTATGACGGACTGGAGAATGCGCTGACCATTACCGCCATCAATGCCGGCAAACATGCCAACCCCTCTTTTGGCGGTGATACGTTGTATTGCTGGACTGAAGTTCTGGAAAAATGGCGGATTCACGGTCGCAGTGATCTCGGCGCATTACGGCTACGCCTGATCGGCATTAAAAATCAAACGCCCGACAGCCTGTCATCGTCGCATTTTGATGCGCAAGGCAAGTCTCAATATCACCCCAATGTGGTGCTGGATCTTGACTATACCGTGCTGATGCCACGCCGAACCAATTAATCGAGGATCGCTCATGAATGCATTAGTCCATCCCAATCAGGCTCTGTTTGACGGTGAAAAAAGCTTACCGATCCTGCCCAGCTGTGAACATTTTGCCGGCAGTGAAAAACTGATCGGTAAAGCCCTTGCCTTGCAAGACAGTCTGGGGCCGATTTTTGATATTACCTGTGACTGTGAAGACGGCGCCGAAACCGGCAATGAAAAAGGCCATGCCGACATGATCGTCAGCATGCTCAACTCCGAAGCCAACCGCCACCAAATGGCGGGGGCCCGGATCCATGATTATAGTCATCCGGCCTGGCGTCAGGACGTGGACATTCTGGTGCGTGGTGTTGGCGAGCGACTCACTTATCTGACCCTGCCCAAATCCACTCATGCCAATCAGGTTGCAGAAATGATTGGCTATATTAAAAAAGTCGCCGAACAAAGCGGACTGCAACGGGTCATTCCGGTACATGTGCTGATTGAAACGCATGGTGCACTACGTGATGTACAGCAGATTGCGGCACTGGACTGGGTGCAGGTACTGGATTTCGGTTTGATGGATTTTGTCAGCGCCCATCATGGTGCTATTGCTGCCAGTAATATGCGCAGTCCCGGCCAGTTTGACCATCGTCTGCTGGCACGTGCCAAGACCGAAGTAGTCGCAGCAGCACTGGCCAATGGTGTTGTTCCCTGCCACAACGTGACGCTGGATCTGAAAAATGCTGAAACCACGTTTGCCGATGCCAGCCGTGCCCGCCATGAATTTGGTTTTTTGCGGATGTGGAGTATTTATCCAACGCAAATCAATGCCATTGTTGATGCCATGAAACCGGATTACAGCGAAATCATCGATGCCGGCAATATTCTGCTGGCCGCCCAGCAAGCAAACTGGGGACCGTTGCAATATCAGGGTGAACTGCATGATCGGGCCACCTACCGCTATTTCTGGCAGCTGTTACAACGGGCAGAAAAATCCGGCGCCACCCTACCCGAAGATGCCAGAGCGGCTTTTTTTAAGGAACCACACTAATGGCTAATCATCATTCTGCTGGCCGGCGTTTCCGCGAAGCGGTCAAAGCTGAACAGCCCTTGCAGGTCATGGGGGCTATCAATGCTTATCATGCCCGCCTCGCCGAACGTGTCGGTTATCAGGCCCTCTATGTTTCCGGTGGCGGTGTCGCTGCCGGTTCGCTGGGAGTGCCGGATTTAGGCATTACCACACTCGCTGATGTGCAGGTTGATGTCGAGCGCATCACCAATATTACTGACTTGCCAGTGCTGGTGGATATCGATACCGGTTTTGGTGGTGCCTTTAATATTGCCCGCAGTATCAAAACCATGATTAAAGTCGGTGCTGGCGCCGTGCATATTGAAGATCAGGTACAAAACAAACGCTGCGGCCACCGCCCCAATAAAGCCATCGTCAGTCAGGCCGAAATGGTGGATCGCATCAAGGCTGCTGTCGATGCCAAAACCGATGATGATTTTGTCATTATGGCGCGTACCGACGCCCTGGCAGTTGAAGGTTTAAATGCCGCAATCGATCGTGCCTGTGCCTGCGTCGAGGCCGGTGCCGATATGGTTTTTCCCGAAGCGGTGACCGAGCTGGGTATGTATCAGCAGTTTGTCAATGCCGTCAAAGTACCGATCCTTGCCAATATCACCGAATTTGGCAGCACACCTTTGTTTACTGTCGATGAGCTGGCCGCACACGATGTGTCGTTGGTGCTGTATCCCCTGTCCGCATTCCGAGCGATGAATCAAGCAGCGCTGACAGTCTATCAGTCTGTCCGCCAACACGGCACGCAGCAGCAGGTGGTTGAGCTGATGCAAAGCCGCGCTGAACTCTACGAATATCTTGACTACCACAGCTTTGAAGAAAAACTCGATGCTTTGTTCAGCCAACAAAAATCAGACTCTTAATCCGCGGATTTACTCAGCAGGAGAAACCCATGACTGAAGTGAAAAAAGTAAAAAAAGGCGTCGCCCTTGCCGGTGTATCTGCCGGCACCACGGCAATTTGTACCGTCGGCCATAGTGGTAACGATTTACATTACCGCGGTTACGATATTTTGGATCTGGCCAAAAATGCCAGTTTTGAAGAGGTCGCATATCTGCTGATTTATGGTGAATTGCCAAATCAACAGCAGCTACTGACATATCAACAAAAACTGGCTGAATTACGCGGTTTGCCGGATGCCGTGAAACGGGTACTGGAACAGTTGCCAGCGACTGCGCATCCAATGGATGTGATGCGGACTGCTTGCTCAACGCTGGGCACCCTAGAGCCTGAAGCCGCAGATCACAATATTGACGGTGCCCGTGATTTAGCAGAACGCCTGATTGCCTGCCTGGGCCCCGCTTTACTTTACTGGCATCATTACAGTAGCAGTGGCCGGCGTATTGAATTGGACACGGAGCACACATCAGTAGGCGCACACTTTTTGCATTTACTGCATGGTAAAGCGCCCAGTGATTTGCACGTCGCGGCGATGAACCAATCATTGGTGCTTTACGCTGAACACGAGTTCAATGCCTCGACATTCACGGCCCGGGTGATTGCCGGCACGCTGGCGGATATGTATTCATCCATTACCGGCGCCATTGGGGCGCTGAGCGGACCGAAGCATGGCGGTGCCAATGAGGCGGCTATGGAAATCATCCAGCGCTACCAGAGTGCCGATGCCGCCGAGCAGGACATCATGGCGAGAATCGCAAAAAAAGAAATCATTATCGGCTTTGGTCATCCGGTCTATACCCTTTCTGACCCCCGGAATGTTGCTATCAAAGCGGTGGCCAGAGAACTTTGCGAAGCTGGCGGCAATATGAATCTGTTCGCTGTGTCTGAACGCATCGAACACGTGATGTGGCGGGAGAAAAAAATGTTTCCCAACCTTGATTGGTACAGCGCGTCGAGCTATCACATGATGGGTATTCCGACAGCGTTTTTTACCCCAATTTTTGTCATTTCGCGGATCACCGGCTGGGCAGCACATGTTATCGAACAGCGTATTGATAACAAGATCATCCGGCCCAATGCCGAATATAACGGGCCGGCAAACCGGCCATTTATCCCGATCAGCCAGCGCGGCTAATCTTATTCACCAAGGAAAATCTATGTCTTCTGCTATTTCAAATGTGCGACCGGCTCCGGATCAGGTTCTCGCAGATATCGCTGATTATGTCACCGATTATCAGGTGACCAGTGAAGAAGCGCTGAGCACTGCCCATTATTGCCTGCTGGACACGCTGGGTTGTGGTTTTGAGGCGCTGTCTTATCCAGCCTGCACGAAACTACTCGGACCGATTGTACCGGGCACCATTGTGCCCAATGGCAGCAAAGTACCCGGCACCCCATTTCAGCTGGATCCGGTGCAAGCCGCATTTAATATTGGCGCCATGGTGCGATGGCTGGATTTTAATGACACCTGGCTGGCTGCGGAGTGGGGTCATCCTTCGGATAATCTTGGCGGTATTTTAGCGGTCGCTGACTGGTTGAGCCGCAACCGACGGGCGGCGGGCGAAGCAGCATTGACCATCAAAGACGTTCTGATTGCCATGATCAAAGCTCATGAAATTCAGGGTGTACTGGCTTTGGAAAACAGTTTTAACCGCGTCGGGCTGGATCATGTGGTATTGGTAAAAGTCGCCTCGACTGCGGTGGTCACCGGTATGTTAGGCGGTAGTCGAGAAGATATTATCAATGCGGTTTCCAATGCCTGGGTGGATGGCCAGAGTCTGCGTACCTATCGCCACAGTCCCAATACCGGTTCGCGTAAATCCTGGGCCGCCGGCGATGCCACCAGCCGTGCTGTGCGTCTGGCACTGATGACCATGAAAGGAGAAATGGGTTATCCGACAGCGTTAACAGCCAAAACCTGGGGCTTTTACGATGTCGCTTTCAAGGGTCAGCCTTTTAAATTTCAGCGGCCCTATGGCAGTTATGTTATGGAAAATGTGCTGTTCAAAATCTCCTTTCCGGCAGAATTTCATGCCCAGACAGCGGTGGAATGTGCCCTGCAGCTGCATCCACAAGTCGGTCAGAAACTGGACACGCTGGAAAAAATTACCAATATCGACAAAATTGTTATCGAAACCCACGAATCGGCCATTCGCATTATTGATAAACAAGGCCCTCTGAACAACCCGGCTGACCGGGATCATTGTCTGCAATATATGACGGCCGTCGGCTTATTAAAAGGCAACCTGACGGCGGCAGATTATGAAAACGATGTCGCTGCTGATCCACGCATCGACGCCCTGCGTGACAAAATGCAATGCGTTGAAATAGCAGAATTCACTGCAGATTATCTGGACCCGGAAAAACGATCAATCGCCAATGCGGTGCAGGTATTTTTCAGCGACGGCAGCGTTTCCGAAAAAATCACCGTTGAATATCCGATTGGTCATCGCCGGCGCCGGGAGCAAGGCATGCCTGAACTGATTAAAAAATTCAGAATCAATCTGGCCCGCCGCTTTCCGGAACGACAACAACAGGCAATTCTCGACGCTTCACTTGATACTCAAACACTGTCTGCCATTCCAGTGCAGCAATTTGTCGATATGCTGGTGATTTAAATTAATTTGCCTCTGAACAAAAAAACCCCTCAGACCAAAAGTCTGTGGGGCTTTTTTATGTCTTGGAAAACTTTATGCCAGAAAAGCTTTCAGTGATTCCAGTTCATCAAGCATTTCGGCAATAATACGCTTTTTATCTTTGCCATTTTCGTGTGACACGGCTGCTTTGGGTTCCGTTTCCAGCTGCTGACGGGCACCACCAATGGTAAAGCCTTGTTCATACAGTAGACCGCGGATTTCACGGATAAGCACCACATCATGCCGTTGGTAATAACGACGGTTGCCGCGGCGTTTTACCGGTTTTAATTGCGAAAATTCCTGCTCCCAGTAACGCAACACATGCGGTTTGACGCCACAAAGTTCACTGACTTCACCGATAGTGAAATAACGTTTGCCGGGGATCGCCGGTAACTCATTGTTGTTACTTGCTTCTAGCATAACTGTCCACCCTCGCTTTCAGTTTTTGCCCAGGACGGAAGGTCACGACCCGACGCGCGGTGATCGGGATTTCTTCACCGGTTTTAGGGTTGCGGCCAGGCCGCTCATTCTTATCACGTAACTCGAAATTACCAAACCCTGATAATTTCACCTGATCGCCTTGCTCTAAAGCAGTGCGTATTTCTTCAAAGAACATTTCCACCAATTCTTTGGCTTCACGTTTGTTAAATCCAAGCTCTTCATAAAGCTGCTCAGTCATATCGGCTTTGGTCAGTGCCATTGTTACCTCTTATTCTTATTGTGTTGACCCGACATCAGGCTCTGATCACCGCGCCCAGCGACGATTGCAGATTGTCTCTTATCTGCGTCATTAAAGCATCGACTTCATCGTCGGTCAGGGTTCTTTCGTCATGCTGAATGCGAAAAGCAATGGCCAGACTTTTCTTGCCTTGCTCGACACCGTCTCCAGTATAGACGTCAAATAGTTGAAATGCTTTAAGAATATCAGAGTCGATAGACTTCAAGCAATGCTCTATTTGTCCGGCTGTAATTGTTTGCTCAACCACCAAGGCTAAATCTCGGCGAATCGCCGGATATCGCGATACCCCTGAAAATTCAGGCACTTGCGCTGACAACACAGCAGACAGCTGCATTTCAAAGACAAACACTTTGCCATTGATATCCAAAGGCTTATTCAATTTGGGATGCAATGCACCCAACCAGCCAATAGCGTGCCCATTTTTAATAATCCGTGCACTTTGGCCAGGGTGTAACGCCGGATGCGCTTCAGCTACAAACGTCACTTCACCATTAGCCAGCTTCAGTAAGGCTTCGACATCAGCTTTGGCATCATAAAAGTCAACTTTACGGGACGCATCAGACCATTGTTCAGCCGCGATATCACCATAAATCAAACCACCGACACGAAGCTGTTGTTCGATCGCTGATTTATCGCCATTAAATACCCGGCCGATTTCAAACAAACGCACCCGATCCTGCTGACGGTTTAAATTATAGCTTAATGCCTGTACCAGTCCCGGCCATAAAGACTGGCGCATAACAGATAAGTCGGCAGAAATCGGATTAGCCAGCGCAATCGGTGCCGATTCAGAGGAAGCAAAATGCTGATGTATCTGCGGATCAACAAAACTATAGGTAATTGCTTCAAAATAGCCGCGGTCTACCAACAAATTCTGTAAACGTTCGGATTGCAGCTGATGTTCAGAAATACTGGTGCTCAGAACATTAACCTGCGGCCGGGTTTGTGGCAGCTTGTCATAACCGTAAAGACGACCGAGCTCTTCGATCAAATCGACTTCAATCGCCAAATCAAACCGGAAACTCGGTACGACAACTTTCCAGCCGCTTTCAGTTGCAGTCACCTGTAGCCCTAGACGGCTGAGTTTTTCAGCAACATCATCATCCGGCAAACTAATACCCAGAACGCGTTTGATACGATCAGCGCGCAAAGTGATTTCAACTGGTTTTGGCAAATCAGCGGCACTACTTTGCTCAACAACCGGTCCTGGTTGCCCT
>JAWWAG010000059.1:0-12301 GCA_033721795.1 Methylophaga sp.
ACTGATTTCCCAACACCAAAACTGGAATCAACTGGTTCTGGCGGTGGTTTGAAATTGTTTTGTGAAGGTGTCGGTACACAACATCCTGACATCGCCAACGCCTCACGTCGTATGAAAAAAAGCGAATTTGATAACTGCCAGACCAATGGCGTTAAAGAAATCACGGAAGTCCGCATCGGAGCAGATGGAATCGTTATCGCCAACTCTAAAGATGCCGAAAAAATGGATCTGACCTTGAAACAAGTGTTCCTGGCGTTGGCCAAAGAAGTACCAAATCCTGAAGGTGGTGATGAACTGGTCGCCAATCCTTACAAAAAATGGAGTGATATTGATTCAAGCCTGCCGGATATGGAAATCAGCGTAATGGGCCCGCCTCCTACTTCAGGTACCCGTGATGCGTTTGTTGAAATTGCGATGGAAGGTGGTTGCAAACAATATGATTTTATCAAAAACATGGAAGAGAATGACATGAAAGCTGTTTGTCATTCGATGCGTGAAGATGGTCCTTTCATCGAAGCCGGTGAAAATGACAACCTGATTGTTCAACGTCTGGCCAAAGAACCGCAGACGCTGGGTATCTTCGGTTATAGCTTCCTGATGGAAAATGCCGGTCAAATTCAGGCTTCTACAGTTAGTGGTGTTGAACCAACGCCAGAAAACATTTCTTCTGAAGCCTACCCAGTTGCTCGTTCACTGTGGTTCTATGTTAAGAAAGCGCACATTGGGGTCGTACCGGGTATTGAAGAATACGTTGCTGAATTCACCAGCGAGAGCGCCTGGGGTGATAACGGCTATCTGGTTGACGTTGGCCTCATTCCAATGACACGTGATAACCGTATGGCAATGGCCAAGAAAGTTAAAGCGCTGGAATCAATGACCGGCAATGAACTGTAAAACCCTGTCAGCAAGCGTTAGATGATTAAAAATGAACGCGGGCCATTCGGCCCGCGTTCATTTGTTATATTGATAAGCTCATTTTTGTTCGATTATCGGGCAAAATAGTCATTCGGATAACTATAAACCATTAATACAGAGACTGTTTATGCAGACGTCTAACCTGTTGCCCCTAATTCTGGTCTTCGCGGTGGTTGCCTATGGCCTCGCTTATATGCGATCGCAGACGGTGGCTGCACCCCTCGGCGGTATCCGGAACCTTAAAGCACTTCCTTTTTACTATGCGGCTCGCGCGGCTTTGTGGTGCGCGATACCGGCACTGATTGTGCTGGCAACCTGGGTCGGTTTTGAAAGTAAGGTTATTCAGGGAATTGTCATTGCTTCTTTACCACAAGATGGGTGGCCCGAATCTGCGGGACAGGCCAGTCTGGTTCTCTCGCAAATCAGTAACGTTGCCGCCGGTAAACTCAATCCTGAGCTGGTACCTGAGCACATTGCCGGTGCGGCATCGTTGCTTGAGAGACTGGAGAATCAGAGCGAAAACTTCAAAACCATTCTGGTTTTATTGATTGCTGTGTTGGGGGGGGCGTTTGCCTGGACACGCGTTGCGCCGCATATTAACGCCCGGGTAAATGTCGAGACGACGCTACAGCGTATCTTTTTTGCCTGTGCAGCCCTGGCCGTATTGACGACCATCGGTATTGTGTTTTCGTTGGTGCTGGAAACGATTCGGTTTTTTGGCAAAGTGCCGATTACCGAGTTTCTGTTTGGCACCAACTGGAGTCCTCAGATGGCGTTGCGTGCTGATCAGGTCGGTGCTGATGGCGCTTTTGGCGTTATTCCCCTGTTCACCGGTACCTTGCTGATTTCGGCAATTGCCTTACTGGTGTCGGTGCCGGTTGGCCTGATGTCGGCCATTTACCTTTCCGAATATGCCAGCAAACGCACGCGCGCAATAATCAAGCCGGTACTGGAAATGCTGGCGGGTATTCCAACTGTGGTTTACGGCTTTTTTGCGGCACTGACAGTAGGACCATTTATCCGTGATGCAGCTGCGGTAGTCGGCATGGACGCTTCGTCACAAAGTGCACTCGCCGCGGGTCTGGTGATGGGTATTATGATTGTGCCGTTTGTATCGTCACTATCAGATGATGTTATTAATGCCGTTCCCCAGAATATGCGCGACGGTTCACTGGCCCTCGGCGCGACGCAATCAGAAACCATGAAAAAAGTACTTTTCCCGGCGGCGCTGCCCGGCATTATGGGGGGTATTTTGTTGGCTGCTTCACGTGCGATTGGTGAAACCATGATTGTGGTCATGGCTGCGGGGCTGGCTGCCAATCTGACCGCCAATCCACTGGAGTCGGTAACCACTGTGACCGTTCAGATAGCAACGCTGCTGGTTGGCGATCAGGAGTTTGACAGTGCGAAGACGTTGTCGGCCTTTGCTCTTGGCATGTTGCTGTTTATCGTCACGTTGCTGCTTAACGTGATAGCACTCAAAATTGTACAAAAATATAGGGAACAGTATGACTAACCAACGTTCTCAGGCGGAAATTGTCCATAATTCGCTGAAGCGCCGTTACCGAAAGGAACGCCGCTTCCGACTCTATGGCATGTTGGCGATTTTTATTGCCCTCGCGTCATTGTTTATCCTGTTTGCTGACATTATCAACAAAGGCCATACCGGCTTCATTAAAACCACCATCACACTGGATGTGAAGCTGGATGGTGAGCTGATGTATCTGGATGACCCCACTGATGCGGAACAACGCGCAATGGCGGATTTTAATGCGCCGATTATTGCTGCTTTGCAGACACATTTTCCGGAAGTGGATAGTTCGGCTGAAAAGCGTGAATTATTGCGTCTGGTCGGTAACTATGCGGCCAATAGGATTAGCGATCTGCTAAGAGAACAACCGGAATTACTGGGTAGCACCCGGACCATTGAGTTCTTGGCCCATGATCAGGTATCGGTTTACGTCAAGCATGCAGACAACCCGAACTACAGTATCCGCCTCACGGAACAGCAACAAGACTGGGTCGATGCGTTGTTGGAAAAAGGTGTAATCGATACCGCCTTTAACGACGTTCTGTTCGAGCGCGGCGATTCCAGGGAACCTGCCAATGCCGGTATTCTCGGTGCGATTGTCGGCTCGTTGCTGACTATGCTGGTGACGCTGGTCATTTCGTTTCCGGCTGGCATTGCGGCTGCAGTTTATCTGGAAGAGTTTGCGCCGAAGAACAAAATCACTGATTTTATTGAGGTTAATATCAATAATCTGGCTGCCGTGCCATCGATTATTTTCGGTTTACTGGGCCTTGCGGTATTTATCGGTTTATTTGGTATGCCCCGGTCGGTGCCGGTCGTCGGCGGTCTGGTGCTGGCGCTGATGACATTGCCAACCATCATTATTTCCAGCCGTGCGGCAATCAAGAGCGTTCCACCCTCTATTCGCGAAGCTGCCGAAGGTGTCGGCGCCTCCAAGATGCAGGTGGTACTGCATCATGTCGTACCACTGGCAATGCCGGGCATGCTGACCGGTTCGATTATCGGTATGGCACAGGCACTAGGTGAGACAGCGCCATTACTATTGATAGGTATGGTGGCGTTTATTGTCGATGTACCGAACGGCTTTTTCGATTCAGCCACGGTACTGCCGGTACAGATTTATCTATGGGCAAGTAGCTCAGAGCAAGGCTTTGTAGAGCTGGCTTCGGCCGGCATTATGGTGCTGCTAACATTTATGATCAGTATGAACGCATTGGCTATTTGGTTGCGTAAGCGTCTTGAGCGCCGGTGGTAAAGGAGAAAAGCATGAATGTAAACGACAAAATCACTCGCGCAATCAATCAACAGGATGAAACGATGATTCCTACCAAAGATACGGCAAAGGAAACTAATCAGGAGTCGATCCTGGTTGAGGAAGGCAAAACGGTTGGCAAGCCTTATCTAGATAATCCGAAATTCAAGCTCCGGAATGTGGAAGTGTTTTACGGGGAAGCACGCGCCATTAAGAACATCAGCATTGATATCGGGCGTAATGAGGTCATTTCATTTATTGGTCCGTCCGGCTGTGGTAAATCCACTTTCCTGCGTTGCCTGAACCGTATGAATGACAGTATTGATATCTGTAGAGTTACCGGAGAACTGCTCCTGGATGATGAAGATATTTATCACTCCAAAAAAGATGTGGTGGAGCTTCGTGCCCGGGTAGGTATGGTGTTTCAAAAACCTAATCCTTTCCCTAAATCGATTTATGACAATGTAGCGTATGGACCGCGGATCCATGGTTTGGCAAACCGTAAATCTGATCTTGACGATATTGTCGAAAACAGCTTGCGAAAAGCGGGCCTGTGGGAGGAAGTTAAGGATCGCCTGGATTCAGTTGCAACAGGTATGTCCGGTGGTCAGCAGCAGCGACTATGTATTGCCCGAGCCATTGCCGTGAGTCCGGAAGTCATCCTGATGGATGAACCCTGTTCAGCGTTGGATCCTATTGCCACCGCTCGGATTGAGGAACTGATTTCCGAAATGTCCGAAAGCTTCACTATTATTATTGTGACTCACTCAATGCAGCAAGCTGCAAGGGTCTCCAACCGCACAGCGTATTTCCACTTGGGGCATCTGGTTGAGGTCAATGAAACCAACATCGTATTTACCTCACCAGAGCACAAACTGACTGAATCATATATTACCGGACGTTTTGGCTAATCTGCATTGTGTTGTGCCGAGCAACAAGAAGAGAGGAATATTATGAAAAAAGGTGAGGACGGACTCTATGGAGACCACATCTCAAAGGGTTTTAACGATGAACTTGCAAATCTCAATGCTGATTTCCTGAAAATGGGTTTCATGGTAATGGAGCAGCTCAACAATGCGGTTAATGCATTGATTGAGGGTGATACTCTTCTGGCTGATGAGGTGCGGAGCAAAGACAAAATTGTTGACAAACTGGAACTGGAACTGGATGAGGAGGCCACCAGGATCATTGCCCGGCGGCAACCGGCGGCCATGGATCTTCGACTATTGATATCGGTGATTAAAATGGTGGCTGACCTGGAGCGGGTCGGTGATGAAGCTAAGAAGATTGCCAAACTTACTCTGGCATTATCCGAAGAAGGTCATGCGCAGCGTGGTTATGTGGAAGTACGCCATATTTCCAGTCATGTACTATCGATGTTGCATGATGCCCTTGATGCTTTCAGCAGGCTTGATTCCGAGCAGGCACTGCAGGTTATGAAAGAAGATAAAATAGTTGATGATGAATACAAGACGGCTACCCGTTCACTGTTAACCTTCATGATGGAAGATACACGTAATATTTCCCGTTGTATGTCGATGATGTGGGTACTCAGAGCGCTTGAAAGGGTTGGGGATCATGCCTGTAACGTGGCTGAGTATGTAATTTTTATGATCGAAGGTGAGGATATTCGCCATACATCGGTAAAAACTGCAGAGAAAGTTATTGGCAAGCAGTAAGCTTTGCTGATGATTGATGTACCAGCCTTGCTACAAGTCATTGATGCCAGTCAATACACGGCTAGAGTTCGCCTTGCTGGGCCAATGAGCGGGTATGGGCATCGCCAACAATGATGTGATCAAGCACCCGGATATCAACCAACTCCAGTGCTGCCTTGAGCCGTTTGGTGATTTGAATATCAGCCTGACTCGGTTCAGCAATACCGGAGGGATGATTGTGGGCAAAAATGACAGCGGCGGCATTATGCTTTAAGGCCTGTTTAACCACTTCGCGCGGATAAACGCTGGCGCCATCAATGGTGCCGCGAAACAATGGCTCGAAACTAATCAATCGGTGCCGGGTATCAAGAAACAGACAGGCAAAAACTTCATGGTCAAAATGCCGTAACTGGCGTTGCAGATAACTGCGTGTGGTAACAGCATCAGTAAAAGCATTACCGCGATTTAACGTCGACTCCAAATGCCGGCGGCTCATTTCCAGCACCGCCTGCAGTTGCACAAATTTAGCGCTGCCAAGACCATGTTGCTGACAAAATGTCTTTAAATCAGTCTCTAATAACGCGCGAAGACTGCCAAAATCCGCCAGCAGTTTGCGCGACAGATCTACCGCAGATAAGCCGCTGACACCGGTGCGCAGAAAAATTGCCAGCAATTCGGCATCCGATAATGCCGCTGCACCGGATTGCAAAAGTTTTTCTCGCGGCCGCTCACTGGCCGGCCAGTCCTTAATAGCCACGATTCGCTCCCTGCGATTAACGATTAAGTTAATTTAGCTTCGCTACGTATGAAATACAAGGGCTCCCGCATTGGCTAAAAGCACAGATAAGACAATGATGTGATTTGCGATGAATGGCGAAATTCTCATTGTCCTTGTTAGATTTTCAGCGAAATAACATCAGCGTTTAACGCAATCCAAGCAATGAGAGGATAAACAGAACGATGACGATAGCACCGACGATGTAAACAATATTATTCATGGTAATATCCCTGAAGGTGGGTGATTCACGGCAAAAAGTCTCACAAATAGCCAAATCACCGCTGGTTTGAGCCAAAAAAAACTTTGGCAAAATGCTTATAAATCTCAAGAAAGACCTTAATCGTCACATTAAGGGATTGGCAGCGACAGCTCAGTACGTTTGCACACTTATGCGTTGTTTTGCCTGGCCTATTTAAAGATTAAACGATTAATTTGCCGAGAGCGTTTACTATGGAATATTGTCCATCAGGAGAATAATCATGTTAGTGACTTTCAGTTCGCCGGCGCATGCCGATATCACGATGTTTGGTGATGTTGCTCAGCAGATGCTAAAAATCATGGGGCACAGCGGCACCGTGCCCAGTGCTTTTAATCCTGATGATTTGCCGGCAGCCTTGGCAAGGTTGGAAAAAGCCGTAGCCGACACTAAAACCGCAGAGCAGCAAGCCGATCCTGATGCAGAATTTAAACCGGGATTGGCACAGCGGGCGCTGCCATTAATTAGCTTGCTGAGAGCGGCCATCGAACAGAATAAAGATGTCATGTGGGATTCGTAAACTAAGCTTACAATCAACCAATCTTTCAGGAGTTGATAATGCAAAAATTATTATGGCTGTTCACATTGATTTCGTTGGTGTTGCTGGGCTGTGGTTTGAAAACCTCGGGCGTCAACAATCTGGGCGGTGATACGTATTCGGTCAGCAGTGATGGACTCAATGATTCTGAAGCCAAAGGCCTGGCACTGGGTCAGGCGGAAGCGCATTGTGCCGATATGGGACAGAAAGTGCTGGTCACAAAACTGCGTAAACGTCACAAGGTACGTTATTTTTATGATGTGACTTTTAAGTGTCTGCCGTCAGGTGATCCGCAGTTACAAAATCCAGAGTATGAAAGCAGCAAAACCGTTTATTGAATTGGTTTTAACGGATAAGCCCGGTTGATACTGGCCAGGGAGGCAATATGTTTTTCACTTTACTTATTGTCACTTTTGTATTGGCGTTGCTGGTTTGCTTCGCTATCGTCAGCATATTTAAAAAACCAGTCGCCCAGATTTTTCAACGGATCATCAAAGATCCGATAAGTCACGCCTGGCAAAAATATATTGTTTTTGCGACCTATGTGGTGGGAATTTCCGGTGGGGTGCGTATTTATGATCTGGAACGTTACATCACGGCGCATTTCGACAAGGGCGAGGTGCTCGAATTAACGGCTGAGCGCTGGGTCATTGAAATTTACCGCACGCTAATAGAAACGCTGCAAAGCATTGCCTGGCTGTATCTAGTGGTATTTGTCTTTGCGTTAATCGCTTACGTCATTGTTCGCGGCTTTGAACTGAAAAATGCCAGCAAAAAAGAGGCTGGCACAGATTAATTCAGCTTATTTTGACCAATAAGTACGTTTGGCCTGCTGGAGTTTTTCATAACCCGCCAATAAGGCATTGTGGCGTGCAAACCCCGCCAGGCTGAGGCCGGGGCAATTTAAATGATGGAATTTTTTTTCGGCCTCGACGATTTGCAGACCATCATTGACATTTTGCTGACCATACATCAGGGCCAGGCCTTGCGTGTAATCAGCATAATCGCGTTCATCATCCCATTTGATTTCCAGCAGCGCTTTCAGGCAACGGTAATGCAGGATGTTTTGTTCGCTGGCCTGATCCAGTGCTAAACACCAGTCAATCCAATCAATGGCTTCTTCATCTTCGAGCGCCAGATATAGCATCGCTTTCAGTTCACCAAGGCGAATCTCAGCCCACAAGGTGCCGGGATCGGGCGCCAGCCCTATAAATGGAGCAACGGGCGTTTGGTCGTTATAACCACCCTCATCAAGCCGATCTAAAATATCCTGCCATTGATCAGCATCACCATCTTTCAGAGTTAGAAAATCCTCACGAAACAACGCGCCTTCATTGTTGTTTTCCCAGACCAGTTCATCAACGGGATAAATATCGGACATACCCGGCAACAGTATCCGGCAGGCATAAACACCCAGATGGAAGTAATCAGCAATGTAGATATCAAAACCGAGCCTGTGAATTTTGTCGGTCAGGAATTTGAATTCATCGGCGGTGGCATCATCATAATCCCAGTCGAAGAAATCATAATCAGGTGTTTCGCGAAAAAAATCATAGGCAATATAACCGCTGGAATCGATAAAGTGCATTTCCAGATTGGCTGGTGAGGCGACTTCATCCAGATCAAAAGTCGGTGGATGAAATACATCCAGTTGATCCAGGCCGCGGCCCTGCAGTAATTCGGTAACGGTGCGTTCCAGCGCCACCTCAAAACTCGGATGTGCGCCAAATGAAGCAAACACAGAACCATCTTTGGGATTAATCAGCGTCACCGACATGACCGGGAATTCACCGCCCAAAGACGCATCGCAAACCCGCAGGTGATAACCGTGGTCACGCAATTCCTGAAGGGCTTGCTGGATTTTTGGATAACGGTTTAATACTTCGGTGGGGACTTCTGGCAGACAGATTCCTTCGGCGATGATTTTATTTTTTACATAGCGCTCAAATACCTCAGATAAACCCTGTACCCGTGCTTCATTCTGGGTGTTACCTGCTGACATGCCATTACTGACATAGATATTACCAATCACATTAACCGGGATAAACTGCATTTCACCATCACGCAGGCGCTGGTAAGGCACGGCGCAAATACCACGCTGTCCATCACCGGAGTTGGTGTCAAACAACATATCCGGCGTCAGTTCCTTTTCCGGATCAAAATACTGCCACAGCGTTTCATCCATCAAACCTTCCGGCATGGTATCGCCATCAATAGCAAACCAGCGTTCATCCGGATAATGCACAAATTCGCTGTTGCTGTGATGCTCACCGAGATAGAAATCGGCAAAGAAATAATTACAGCTCAGGCGTTCGAAATATTCCCCCAGGGCGCTGGCCAGACAGGCTTTTTCGCTGCTGCCTTTACCATTGGTAAACATCAACGGGCAGCTTTTGTCGCGAATATGCACCGAATACACATTGCTGACCGGATTCAGCCAGGAGGCTTCTTCGATATCAAAGCCAAACGATTTTAATTTGGCCTGCATGGTGGCGATACTGGATTCCAGATCGCTGTCTTTGCCTTTGATAAATGTTTTTTCAGTCATGGTATTGTCTCTGGAGATAAAAAAAGCCCCCAAAAGAGGAGGCTTTTTCTGCAAAATGCAGATTCGGTTTTACATGATAACAGCTCACCGAATTGCTTTTTTGTTAAACCAATCAGCGGATGCTACTTACGTAATGTCAGCACCGCACCGACGACAACTGAGGCGGCGCCGGCGATGATGTACCACATGGTTTCATCGCTGAATCTACCCGTAAAGCTTTCAGCCATTTGCTCACCAAGTGATTGCGAAGCGTTATAGCCAAAAAACAATAAAATGACACCGATGACTAATAAAGCGATACCGAAAAGTTTTGTGCTGCCCATGCTGATGTCCTTTTAATGTTAGTGGTTGTTTAAGTTCGCCAAGGGTGTTCAGGTAAATCACATACACCAATAGTCTCTACGCCGGCCCGGGCCACCAGATCATCATTTTCGACGGAACTGCCACTGACACCGATAGCACCTGACATAAAGCCTTCATCGTCGACAATCGGCACGCCGCCCGGAAAGGTAATCATGCCATCATTGGAGTGTTCGATACCGTATAAAGGTTGCCCCGGTTGCGACAGCTGACCAATTTCGCCACTGGGCATGCCGAAATAAACCGCAGTGCGAGCTTTTTTGATAGCAATATCTATGCTGCCTACCCAGGCATCATCCATACGATAGAAGGCTTTGAGTGCACCGCCGGAATCAACGACAGCAATACACATACGGGTATCAGTTTGCTCAGCTTTTTTGAGTGCGCCATCGATGGCTTTTTTTGCGTCTTCTGAGGTAACGTGCATAATTTTTATCCTTTGAATTGTTTAAACATGTTTGTGTGAACTTAGATGCGAATTTAAGGCAATCTAAATTCAGCTTTGCGAAAGGCATTCTCCGCTCACTGTTTCAATTCATTTATGACAGCTATTGATTTAAGCGCATTAACCTGTATCAAAAATAATTGAGACGCACTTTAATTAAGGCCTTTTAATTCATCGGCTGACAGTCTGTCAGGTAACATTTGAATTTTGTTATCAACAGCCAGATTAAAATTTCTGATGGCTAAACTATCTAGTTTTTGCACCTGAAAAAACAATCACTTGTCTGTACTAATCAACCCAGAAAGCGTATCCTAACGGCCCTTTGCAATTCAAAGATTTTATGGCCGGAAAACTTTTTATCAGAACCTTTGGCTGCCAGATGAACGAGTACGACTCGAACAAAATGGCCGAAGTGCTGGGCGCGTCACATCAACTGGAGCCGACCGAGATCGCCGAAGATGCCGATGTATTGTTACTCAATACCTGCTCAATTCGTGAAAAAGCCCAGGAGAAAGTTTTCCATCAACTTGGCCGCTGGAAACGCTGGAAAGATAAAAAACCCCATCTAATCATTGGTGTCGGTGGCTGCGTGGCGAGTCAGGAAGGTGATGCGATCCGCAAACGTGCACCCTGGGTCGATTTGGTTTTCGGCCCACAAACGCTACACCGTTTGCCGGACATGCTTAACGAAGTCCGTAAAACCAACAAGCCCGAAATCGATATTTCGTTTCCGGAAATTGAGAAATTTGATCATTTGCCAGCGCCCCGCGCTGATGGCCCGACCGCGTTTGTGTCGATCATGGAAGGTTGCAGCAAGTACTGCACATTCTGTGTAGTGCCCTATACCCGCGGTGAAGAAGTCAGCCGTCCGGTGGGCAGTATTTTGCGTGAAATCCGTCAGTTGGCCGCGCAAGGTGTTCGGGAAGTTAATTTACTCGGCCAGAACGTCAATGCGTATCAGGGTATTATCGAAGATGACGAAACTGCCGATTTGGCGCTGTTAATTCATTATGTGGCGGCGATAGATGGTATTGAACGTATTCGTTTTACTACTTCACATCCGGTGGAGTTTTCTGACTCGCTGATACAGGCGTTTGCTGAAGTGCCGGAGCTGGTCAATCATTTACATCTGCCGGTACAGTCCGGTTCAAACCGTATTCTGGCGATGATGAAGCGCGGTCATACCGTTGCCCAATACGTTGAAAAAATTGAACGTCTGAAAAAAATCCGCCCGAATTTGAGTATGTCCAGTGACTTTATAATTGGCTTTCCCAATGAAACAGAGCAGGATTTTAACGACACCATGAACTTGATCAACCAGATTGGTTTTGATCATTCCTTTAGCTTTATCTACAGCGCCCGTCCCGGTACGCCGGCAGCGATGTTTAATGATGATGTCAGCGACGACATCAAAAAGCAGCGGCTGCAAGTGATGCAGGATCGGTTGCGTGAGCTGGAAATGGATATCAGTCATGCCATGGTCGGCACGGTGCAGCGGGTTTTAGTCGAGCGGACTGCACACCGTTATGACGGTGAGCTGGCTGGTCGCACCGAAAATAACCGGGTCGCCAATTTCCCCGGTGATGACACCTTGATTGGCAAATTTGTTGATGTGCGTATTACCGAAGCACACAGCAACTCCTTGCGGGCAGAACTGCTTGCTGATAGCGTTATTCTCTAAGCCAATTACGGAACTCTTTTGTGACCCAAACCACTGCGTCAGTCGATAGCATCAGTTTTGAACTAAGCCCTGCGGATAATCCCCGTCTGGCCAACCTTTGCGGTCATCTGGACGAGCATTTACGGATGATGGAGCGCGGCTTTGGTGTGGAAATTAATAACCGCGGCATTAAATTCCAAATCATCGGTCATCCCGACAAGCTCGCCGATGTTCAAGAGGTGCTACATGGTCTTTATGCTGAAACCGCGCAGACGGTTTTAGCCCCGGAGCAGGTTCATTTGGCGATCCGCGAGGTGGGTGGTCTGGATACCAGCGATTTTGAGGCTGAAAAAGAAGTCA
>JAWWAG010000060.1:0-12093 GCA_033721795.1 Methylophaga sp.
AGCCAAAGACTGGGTTAAAATCCATCATAGTGAAGATAGTGATGCTGTGAAGCTAAAAGCCTGTGAACAACGCGCTGTGTTAGTGTCATTGCAAAACCTACTGGGTTTTGATTTCGTTCGTGAGCGGGTGGAAAAAGGCAGTCTAAGTCTGCATGGTTGGTATTTTGATCTGACTGCGGGTGAATTGCTGAGTTATGACCCGGCTACCGGGCAGTTTGAAAAAACACTAAGCTAAATAAAAATGCCGCTTAAAAGCGGCATTTTTTTATTCCATTTCGGTATTTTCGCCGGGTGAATTTTCTTCACCTGGCAAAGATTCGGCTTGTTCCTGTATTGCTTCATCAACGTTATCATCGTCATCTTCGATAATCTCGACTTCTTCTTCGCCGATACCAATCATGTTCAATAAGCCACCGAAAAAGCTGGTATCGCGTTCATTAAGGGGCACAACGACATTAGTTTCAGTACGATCTTCTTCGGCAAGTTCAATTTTTTCGACGGTTCGGGTATTGCCTTCAATATAATCTAATGTCTCTTCATCATCGAAAAACAGCGTAATACGACGCTGCTGGCGGTCACCATTACCAGGCTGAAAACTATAGATATAATCCCAGCGATTTGGGTGGAAAGTGTCAATCAGTAATGGTGTGCCCATCACATAACTGACCTGACTTTTGCTCATGCCAGGTTCGAGCTTGGCAATCATTTCCTGGGTAACTTCATTCCCTTGCTGAATATCTATGCGGTAAACGCCGGGAATTTTATCTTTGCTACAAGCACTGAGCATCAGAATCATCAGTGAAAGGCTATAAATGACGAGGCTTTTCATTTAGTATTAAATTCTGTGTTGATTACCAAAATGCGATGATACGCTATTCGCACCATTTCTACGAGGCAACAATCATAATGGAAAGTCAGGATTTAAGAAAAGCTGGCCTGAAAGTTACACTACCGCGACTAAAGGTATTGGAAATCTTGGAACACTCGTCACAGCGCCATATGAGCGCTGAAGATGTTTACAAAGCCTTGCTGGAAATGGGCGAAGAAATCGGCTTGGCGACCGTTTATCGGGTATTGACGCAATTTGAAGGAGCCGGATTGGTGTCAAGACTCAGCATCGAAGGGGGTCATGCCGTTTTTGAAATGGAAGATGGTGATCATCACGATCATATGTTTTGCGTTAAATGTAATCGCATCGAAGAGTTTTGTGATGAAGTCATTGAACAACGGCAAAAAGTCATTGCCAAAGAAAATGGCTTTGAAATGACCGATCACAGTTTGTACATTTACGGTATTTGCAAAAGCTGTCAGAAAAACTGATTGCAGTAATAATTCTAAGTTTTTTACTGTTGTGCCTGATCCAGCATTTCTTCGGCATGCAGCCGGGTTGTCTGGGTCAGTTGCATACCGCCTAACATCCGAGCGATTTCTTCAACGCGTTGCGGCCGATCCAGTTCCTGAATTTCGATATGGGTATTGTCGGCCGTCAATTTTTTACTGACCTGTAATTGTTGGTGGGCCTGCGCAGCGACTTGCGGTAAATGAGTGACGCAAATGACTTGTTGGCTGCTGGCCAGTAAGCGTAAATGCTGGCCGACAATTTCAGCGACACCACCACCGATACCAACATCGACTTCATCAAAAATTAACGTTGGCACAGTCCTCTGACCAGCCGTTACCACTTGAATTGCCAGGCTGATGCGTGCCAGTTCACCACCAGAGGCAATCTTCGCCAGATCACCTGCGGGTTGGCCGGGATTAGTCGTAACCTTGAGTTGCACCTGATCCGCACCATGCTCAGAAAATTCATTGTCAGGGTAGGGGGTTAAGACAAACTCAACCTTACCGGCAGGCATTGCCAATTGTTGAATTGAGGCGGTGATTTGCGTTGATAAATCCTTGATGCATGCCTGGCGATTTTTACGAATTTTCTGACACACATCCAAACAGGCCTGTCGATCCGCTTCTACTTGCTTTTCTAAAGTACTCAGATTCTGACTGGCTGACGATAAACTATCCAATTCTGCCGACAGCGTCTGAAAATGCGCAGGTAACTGTTCAATATCAACGTGATGTTTTCGCGCTAAATCATTCAGCTGTGACAACTCACGTTCAACCTCATCAAGTTGCTCTGGATCCAACTCACTCTGATCCAAATAGTGGCGAAGGCTACTGGCTGACTCATCAAGATTAATCAGCGCACTGTTTAACGTTTCGACAATCCCGGCAAAGCGGGGCTCAACATCCTGCAGTTTTTCCAAATCCCGAACGGCAATGCCAATCAAATCATAGGCAGCACCGGATTCCTGATCAAAAATAGTCTGCAACGCACTTTCGCTGCTTTGCATCAGTTCAGCCGCATTGGCTAATTGCTGTTGTTGTTGCAGACAGTCCTGAATTTTTTCATCAGTTAGTGCAAATTCAGCCATTTCACTGACCTGATATTGTAGCAATTCCAGACGCGCCTCATTTTGCGCAGACTGATTTTGTAAGTCTGACAATTGTTGTTGATGTTGCTGCCAATCGCGATATTGCTGGCGTAATTGTTTGAGTAATGATTTATTGCCGGCGACAATATCGACCAGCTCCCGTTGGGTATCGGCGCGGAGCAGAGATTGATGCGCATGTTGCCCATGGATGTCGAGACTCAGTTCGCCAATTTGTTTCAGTTGATTTAACGGTACCTGACGGCCGTTGATGTAGCCTTTGGAGCGGCCATCACGGCTAATCGTTCGTCGCAGCTGGCATTGATCTTCATCATCGAGTTCCTGTTCTTTGAGCCATGTGAGTAGTGCTTGGTTGTCACGCAAGTCAAAGGCAGCCTCAATTTCAGCACGCTCAGCGCCATAACGCACCATATTAGAATCGGCACGATCCCCTAACACCAGACTCAGCGCATCAACCAGCATCGATTTACCGGCACCGGTTTCACCGGTCAGCGAGGTCATGCCAGATTTGAATTGCAGGGAAATATCTTCTACTACCGCCAGATGACGGACGCTGAGCTGGCTTAACATGTCAGTTTACGACCCCATTCCAGTTTGGCACGCAAAATCGAATAATGATCATGATCTTCCAGATGCAGTAGATCAACCCGTTTAGCATGGCGTTTAATTTGTATGCTATCGCCCGGTTGCAGTAAATAACCGGGCCGTCCATCGCAGGTGACCATGGCGGTTGTTGTGTTTTTTTCGCTAAGGGTAATATCAATACTGCTGCCGGCACCAACCACCAGCGGTCGGTTACTTAATGTATGCGGGCAGACTGAAGCGATGACCAAAGCATCCAGATCAACATCCAAGATTGGTCCACCGGCAGACATTGCGTAAGCAGTCGAACCTGTTGGGGTGGCAATCACCACACCATCTGCGCGTTGGCTATTTAAAAAACGGCCATTGATATGTGTTTCAAATTCGATCATGTGCAGGCTTTGATGACAATGCACCACCACGTCATTCATGGCGACACTGAACGGTTCCGGATTGCCGTTTAAATGTGCCTGTAGCATAAAGCGCTGATCATGACGATATTCACCATCCAGAATCCGCGATAATTGTGCTTGCAGATCTTTTAAGGTGACATCGGCCAAAAATCCTAACCGGCCGACATTAATTCCAACAATCGGTAACTCACTGCCGGCTAATGCCCGGGCAGCAGACAACATCGTGCCATCACCGCCTATTGCAATGGTTAAATCACATTGCGTGCTGAATTCACGAATGGAGGTCACCGGCATATCTGGCAAAAACACCAGTGGTTCATTGCAGCACACCTGAAGATTACGGGCGTGCAATAACTCAATGACTTCGATAACAGCTGATTCCATAACCGGGTCATCCTTGCGGATAAACAGGCCAATGCGTTTAAACGGTGTGCTCATCTTTAAGTAGGTTGCCAATATGTTTCTATGTCTGATGATGGTAATGGTTTTGTATTTAAATCCAAAGCAAAATCATTTCTACAATTATTCACTAACGACGCTACCAACAAGCTTTCGTTAAGATGTTAGAATATCCCGATTTAACACAACTTTATCAATGAGGATCAAAATGGCGATTGAACGTACTTTATCTATCATCAAACCGGACGCTGTAGCAAAAAATGTGATCGGTGAAATCTATTCACGTTTCGAAAAAGCCGGTTTGTCAGTCGTCGCGGCCCGTATGGTGCATTTGTCGCAGCAACAAGCAGAAGGTTTTTACGCAGAACATAAAGAACGTCCGTTTTTCGGTGATTTAGTCAGCTTTATGACCTCTGGTCCGGTCATGATCCAAGTGCTGGAAGGCGATAATGCTGTCATCAAAAACCGTGATTTGATGGGTGCAACCAACCCTAAAGATGCCGCCGCCGGTACTATCCGCGCTGATTTTGCAACGAGCATTGATGAAAATGCTGCGCACGGTTCCGATTCTCCTGAAAGTGCAGCTCGTGAAATTGCTTACTTTTTCACTGATGAGCAAATTTGCGCCCGTACTCGCTGAGTAATAACAAATGACAACTGCCCGCACCAATTTGTTGGGGCTTGATTTACAAGCCATGGAAGCGTTTTTCGTCGATATTGGCGAAAAACCTTTCCGCGCGCGGCAATTATTACAGTGGATTCATCAATACCGGGTCACGGATTTTGCTGAGATGAGCAATCTCAGCAAGTCACTGCGTGAAAAGCTTAGCACCATTGCTGAAATTCACGTCCCGGAATTGATGCATGAGCATATATCCATCGACGGTACCCGCAAATGGGTTATTCGTATGGATGGTAATAATGCTATCGAAACCGTATTTATCCCTGAAGGCGGCCGCGGCACTTTGTGTGTTTCATCCCAGGTGGGCTGCGCCTTGACCTGTACTTTTTGTTCCACCGGTCAGCAGGGCTTTAATCGCAATTTGTCGTCGGCAGAAATTATTGTCCAGTTGTGGATTGCCAATAATGCTCTGAATAAAGATCCCAAAGGTAACCGTGTGGTAACCAATGTGGTGATGATGGGAATGGGCGAACCATTGGCTAACTACGCCAATGTTATCAGCGCTATGAATCTGATGCGTGATGATTATGGTTACGGTATTTCTTGGCGGCGATTGACGTTGAGTACTTCGGGTATGGTGCCGATGATCGATAAGCTGAAACAGGATTGTCCTGTCAGCTTGGCGATTTCGCTGCATGCTGCTAACGATGCTTTACGCAGTCAGATTATTCCGCTGAATGACAAATATCCGATTGCCGAATTATTGGCGGCCTGCAAACGTTACGTCGAAGGCGGGCAGCAGCGCCGGCACATTACTGTTGAATATGTAATGTTGGCGGGTATTAACGATACAGCGCAGGATGCCAGAGACTTAATCCGAATTCTCAAAGACTTACCGACGAAGATTAATCTGATTCCGTTTAATCCATTTCCGGGAACCGATTATTGCTGCTCATCACGAAATGTGATTGAAAAATTCAAACAACAGTTGATTGATGCAGGCCTGGTGGCAACGGTGCGTAAAACCCGAGGCGATGATATTGTGGCAGCCTGCGGCCAGTTAGCAGGTGAAGTTAAAGACAAAACCCGGCGTACGCAGCGTCTTGCAGAGCAAGAAGTGGTATTTGTGCAATGAAAATACAGAAAGTTTTTGTCTTTTTGCTTTTCTCTGCGTTGCTCTCAGCTTGTGCCGGCAATGCCCGAAACAGTGCGTCTGGTGGCAATGAGGCGGCGGAAATAAACATGCGTCTCGGCCTTAACTATATGCAGCGTGGTGATTACGCATTTGCACTGGAAAAGCTTGAAAAAGCTTTGCAGCAAGATCCGAATTTGCCCAGTGCGCACAATACGATCGCCATCCTGTATCAACGACTTGGTGAAGAAGAAAAAGCCGAACATCACTTCAAAAAAGCCGTAAGTTTGGCACCAGGATACTCAGAAGCGCAAAATAATTACGGTGCCTTCCTATGTCAGCAACAACAATATGAACAGGCAGAAGAACGGTTTCTGATAGCGGTGGAAAATCCGCTTTATCAAAGTGTCGCCCAAGCTTATGAAAACGCTGGATTGTGTGCGATGCAAGAGCCCGATGTAAAAAAAGCTGAAAATTATTTTCGTCGCGCATTGCAAATTGAACCCACACTCAGCAAGTCATTGCTGCAAATGGCAGAACTCAGTTATCAGCAACAAAATTATCTGCAGGCACGCGGATATATGCAGCGCTTTCATGATGCCAGTACTTGGACAGCAAGAGCATTACTGCTGGGCATCAAGATTGAAAACAAACTGGGTGATGAGGATGCCGTGGCAAGTTATATTCTGATTTTGCGTTCACGTTTCCCAGATTCTGATGAAATGCAATTGGTTAACCAGGGTGTTGAAAATTTATGACAGCAGTGAGTAACGAAGCCAATAATGTCGCTGCCTCAACGCCTGGCGTTGGCTATCGGCTGCAACAGGCGCGTGAGCGCAAAAAGTTGTCAATTGCTGAGACTGCCAATCAACTGCATTTTACGCGTGCCACCGTAGTTCATCTTGAGCAGGAGGAGTGGGATAAGCTGCATAGTCGCATTTATGCGCGTGGCTATTTACTGAGCTATGTAAAATTTCTTGGCCTGCCCAGTGATGAGATGTTGTCAGCATTTAATGCACAATATGGTGATTCAGAGCGGCCCAGCAACTTGTTGGTCAGTAAAACTATGCCGCTGGAAAAGCCTTTTCCATGGATGAGCTCATTTTTAATTGTCATGGTGTTGATCATTGCTGCGCTGGCTTATCAGTATTGGCCGCAACAAGGCTTTGAACTCACACAACCGCAAGAGGCGGAAATCAATAATAGTAGTTTTGAATCAACTGTATCAATGGAATCAAATGTAGAACGGTTAAATGAAGATGACTATGACATTCAGGCAACGCCGCAAAATGCGCAAGATACCCGGGATGTCAGCAAACTCGACGAAACACCTGTAAGCCCTGTGATAACTGAGCCCATGCCGGCTGATACAGTTAACAATGAACAGCAAAACCCTGCCGAATCAGATGCTGAAATTTTGCAAGCTAATGTTGCTGATGCTCCTGAAATAAATAATGAAGCCTTGCCAGCGGAAACTTCGCCGCAACCGACAGATGTTGATGCTGAATTAACACTGGTTATTGGTGAGCCTTCGTGGATAGAAGTTAAAGATAAGGTTGGCAACACGTTGATAAGCCGGGTGCTGGAAGAGGAAACAGTCGCTCTAAACGGGCCAGCACCGCTCGCCATCAGAATTGGCAATGTTGCTGGTACCCGTTTACGATTTAACGATAAAGAAGTTGATTTAGAACCCTATCGGCAAAATAATATTGCCAGGCTAACACTGGGAGCCGAGTGATATGGAAACCAGTCACCTGATTAAACGCCGTAAATCCCGGCAAATTATGGTTGGTAACGTTGCTATTGGCGGCGATGCACCAGTTGCGGTGCAAAGTATGACCAATACTGAAACTACAGATGTTGCCGCCACGGTTGCGCAAATTCAGCGATTACAACAAGTTGGCGCTGATCTTGTCCGGGTATCAATACCGACAATGGATGCAGCGGAAGCCTTTGGTGAAATCAAAAAGCAAACCAGTATTCCGCTGATTGCTGATATTCATTTTGATTACAGAATTGCATTGCGCGTAGCGGAGCTTGGGGTTGATTGTCTGCGCATTAATCCGGGCAATATCGGTCGTGAAGATCGGGTGCGGGCAGTGGTCGATAAGGCACGCGATTTTAATATCCCGATTCGCATCGGTGTTAATGCCGGTTCTTTAGAAAAGGAACTGCAGAAAAAATATGGTGAGCCGACACCAGATGCGCTGGTGGAGTCTGCGATGCGACATATTGATATTTTGGACAGGCTTAACTTTCCTGATTTTAAAGTCAGTTTGAAAGCGTCTGATGTATTTATGACGGTGCACGCTTATCGCAAATTGGCTGATCAAATTGAACAACCATTGCATTTAGGTATTACCGAAGCCGGTGGTTTGCGTAGCGGTTCAGTTAAATCTGCCATTGGTTTGGGCATGCTGCTTGCCGAGGGAATAGGCGATACCATTCGCGTCTCCCTAGCGGCCGATCCGATTGAAGAAATCCGCGTTGGCTTTGATATTTTGAAAAGCCTGCGTATTCGAAGTAAAGGCATCAATTTAATTGCTTGCCCATCCTGCTCACGTCAGGAATTTGATGTGATCTCAACGGTAAATGCGTTGGAAGCCAGACTGGATGACATAATCGAGCCGATGGATGTGGCCGTGATTGGTTGTGTGGTAAACGGACCTGGCGAAGCCAAAGAAGCGGCTATAGGTCTGACCGGTGGTTCGCCGAACTTATTGTATGTTGATGGTAAGCCGCATCATAAAGTTGAAAATGAAGCGCTGGTTGATGAACTGGAGCGCGAAATCAGGCAGCGTATTGCGCGGCGTAAACAAGGCGATCAAGCCGACAAAATTATTCCGATAAAGGACATCAGTTAAAGGTGGCAGAATTGATTCGTTCGGTGCGGGGGATGAACGACATTCTCCCGGACATGACACCGCATTGGCAGCATATTGAGGCGACGTTAAGAAGTGTCCTTGGCAGTTATGGTTATCAGGAGATCCGATTGCCGGTTCTGGAAAAAACCGAACTGTTTAAACGCTCAATTGGCGAAGTCACGGATATCGTCGAAAAAGAGATGTATACCTTTGAAGACCGCAATGGCGATAGTCTGACCTTGCGGCCTGAAGGGACTGCAGGATGTGTCAGAGCCGCGATGGAACATGGCATGCTCAATCAAAGCCAGCGGCTTTGGTATATGGGACCGATGTTTCGTCATGAACGCCCGCAAAAAGGTCGTTACCGGCAGTTTCATCAACTGGGTGTTGAAGCTTATGGCTTTGATGGCCCCGATATTGATGCGGAATTGATTTTATTGACAGCGCGTTTATGGAAAGCACTGGGCTTGACCGGCGTGTCCCTGCAAATTAATTCACTGGGCAGTACCGAAGCACGTATTAACTATCGTGCCGAACTGATCCGTTATTTTGAGCAACACCAGGATCAGCTTGATGAGGATAGCCAACGTCGTTTACACAGTAATCCTTTACGCATTCTCGATAGCAAAAATCCGGCTATGCAAGCTTTGAATGATGCTGCCCCCAAATTGCTGGATCATTTAGACGCGGAATCTGCTGAACACTTTCAAACACTTTGTCAGACGCTCGATAAGGCTGGTGTTGCCTATCAGGTTAATCCAAGACTGGTGCGCGGTCTGGATTATTATGGTAAGACAGTTTTTGAATGGGTCACTGACCAATTGGGCGCGCAGGGTACAGTTTGTGCCGGTGGTCGTTACGATAGTTTAGTGGAACAACTGGGTGGTAAGGATGCTACTGCGATCGGCTTTGCAATTGGTTTGGAACGCTTAATTGCTTTGCTCGAGACCAATTCTGCTTTGCCTGAAATAGCTGGACCCGATGCTTATCTGGTCGCTGTTGGTGAAGCCGCGCAGGCGGCAGCAACGACTTTTGCAGAGCAACTTCGCGATCAACTGCCGGCTTTGCGCTTGATTAGCCATTGTGGTGGTGGTAGTTTTAAAAGCCAATTTAAACGGGCAGATCGTAGCGGAGCCCGCTTCACCCTTATTCTTGGGGAAAGTGAACTTGCAGAGCATCAGATTGGCGTTAAAACGATGGCCACCGGCGAACAACAAACACTGTCTTGGCAGGCGCTGGCGGATTTCATCAAACAATCTTCAGATACGAAATAACAATAAGTAGAACTATGACTCCATTAAATATCGCTGAGTGGCAATCTTTAGACCGGCACTATTCTGATGTCAAATACCTGTCAATGCGCGAGCAATTTGCATTGGATTCGAGCCGTTTTGAGCATTTTTCAGTTTATAGCGGTGAATTACTGCTGGATTATTCAAAAAATCGCATCACCCAGGAAACCATGGATAAGCTGTTCGCGCTGGCCGAAGCAGTGGATTTACAGGATTGGATTGATCGTATGTTCAGCGGTGAAGCGATTAATCACACTGAAGGCCGTGCGGTATTGCATACAGCGTTGCGAAATCGCTCGAATACACCAGTCATGGTCGATGGCAAAGATGTCATGCCTGATGTTAATGCCGTACTGGAAAAAATGGCGGGCTTTTGCGCCAAAGTACATAACGGCGAATGGGTAGGTTATACCGGTAAACGGATGACCGATATCGTCAACATTGGTATCGGCGGTTCTGACCTTGGGCCTGCGATGATTTGTGATGCGCTTGAGCCTTATGCGATTGATGGGTTAACAGTACATTTTGTTTCAAATGTTGATGGCACTGACTTAAGCACCACTTTGGAGCAGCTGAATCCGGAAACGACAATATTTGTTGTCGCATCCAAAACCTTCACGACTCAAGAAACGCTTACTAATGCTCAGTCTGCACGGCAATGGTTTTTAAAAACGGCCAAACAGGCTGATGTCGCCAAGCATTTTGTAGCTGTTTCCACCAATGCTGATGAAGTTGCCAAATTTGGTATTGATACCGCCAATATGTTTGAGATATGGGACTGGGTTGGTGGCCGTTACTCGCTGTGGAGTGCAATTGGTCTGCCCATTGCGTTGTATGTTGGCATGGATAATTTTGAGCGTATGCTGGATGGCGGCCATCAGATGGATCAGCATTTCCGTACCCAGCCATTTGCCAAAAATATACCGGTGATAATGGGGCTTTTAGGTGTTTGGTACATTAACTTCTTTAATGCCCAGACACACGCCATTGTTCCGTATGATCATTCATTAGCGCGTTTCCCCAGTCATATGCAGCAACTGGATATGGAAAGTAACGGCAAGTTTATTAATCGTCAGGGCGCGCGAATTAGTTACAAAACCGGTCCGGTCATCTGGGGGACACCGGGTACCAATGGTCAGCATGCTTATTTTCAACTGATTCATCAGGGTACGCAGTTAATTCCGGTAGATTTTGTGCTGCCGGTCAACAGTCATTATCCGGAATGTGATCATCAGTCAATTTTGCTCGCCAATGGATTGGCGCAGGCTGAAGCGCTGATGAAAGGCAAAACCGCAGAAGAAGTCCGTGCTGAACTGGTGGCTGGCGGTTTGGAAGGTAAAGCACTTGAGGCATTGCTGCCGCATAAAGTATTCCCGGGTAACCGGCCGAGTAATGTATTGCTATTTCCGAAGTTGACGCCTGAAATGCTCGGCCAGCTGGTAGCTTTATATGAACATAAAGTATTTGTGCAGGGCGTTATCTGGAATATCAATTCATTTGATCAATGGGGCGTAGAGCTTGGCAAACAACTTGCCAAAGCGATTTTGCCTGATTTACAGGACGATGCTGAAATTTCTAATCATGACAGTTCGACCATGGAACTGATCAAACTGATCCGGTCGTTGCGCCAATAATCAGTCCGATTTACGACGTTTGGGCTGGTTAAATACCGGCTCAAAGACGTAGGTACTATCAAGGCTGGTAAATAATCCCTGATTTTTATCGGGATAATCCAGCCGATTCAGAAAATGCCGCAGACAACCTATCCGCGCCGTACGTTTATCATCTGATTTGATAACAGTCCACGGTGACAGCGGCGAATGGGTGGCGGCAAACATGGCTTCTTTTGCTTGCGTGTAATCGTCCCATTTTTGCTGGGCTGCCAAATCAATCGGACTTAGTTTCCAGTTTTTTAAAGGATTGCTGCGCCGGGCTTCAAAGCGCCTAGCTTGTTCTTCACGACTGACTGAAAACCAATATTTAAACAGCAAGATACCATCATCAATCAACAGTTTTTCAAACAATGGCACCTGTTCTAAAAACAGCTGATATTGTGGTTTTATGGCAAAACCCATGACTCGTTCAATACCGGCACGGTTGTACCAACTGCGGTCAAATAGCACGATTTCACCGGCGGATGGTAAATGCTGAACATAGCGCTGAAAATACCACTGACCTTGTTCGGTGCTGCTAGGCTTAGACAATGCCACGACACGGGTACCACGTGGGTTGAGATGTTCGGTAAAACGCTTGATAGTGCCACCCTTACCCGATGCGTCACGACCTTCAAACAATACCAATATGCGTTTATCAGTTTCCTTTGCCCAACGCTGTACTTTCAG
>JAWWAG010000061.1:0-11971 GCA_033721795.1 Methylophaga sp.
ACATTGGCCTGACTAAAGTCTAAATTCAGCCGCTTTTGTAAACGCTCGGTAAAAAACGTGAACCCGCCAGATACCAGCGCCGTTTTAATGCCGAGCTGTTTCAAACCCGTCAACATGATTTCAGCGCCTGGATTGAGTTGCAGACGTTCGTCGTATACTGTTTCCAGCATGGCTACCGGCAAACCGGCCAATAATTTCACCCGTTGACGCAATGATGCTTCAAAATCAAGCTCACCACGCATTGCAGCTTCAGTAATCGCCGCCACTTCCGGTTTAATGCCCAAACAATCCGCTATTTCATCAATACACTCGATGCTTATCAGCGTCGAATCCATATCCATCACCAGCAATTTACATTGTTTGGCATCAAAGCCCGCCGGTAACACGTTAATATCAAAATGATAGCGTTCACGCAGCAAGCTGACTTCAGCCGGCATAATATCGGCTTCGATTAAGGCAAAACGTTCTTGCCAGTGCAATTCACCATGCACCGTCTGGGCAATTTCTGCTGCGGCCATCTCTTCCAGTACCGGGCCCTGAAGGATTAATGTCGACATATTTTCCTGCCTGAAAAAACACAAACGGCGAGCCTGATCTGCATCAGCTCGCCGCATGATAGGAATGAGTTACCGTTTAAAATTTCGGCTTAACCGGCGCGGATTTAAAGCGTGCAACACTGTCATTGATTTCCTGCATGGCAGCTTCCTTACCTTGCCAGCCATCAATTTTGACCCATTTATTCTTTTCGAGATCTTTGTAGTGTTCAAAGAAATGCGCTAATTGATTTAATAACCGCTCCTTAACATCACCGATATCATGAATATCGTCATACATTTTATCGTGAGGCACGGCCAGCACCTTGGCGTCTTCACCGGATTCATCGGTCATTTTTAGCATGCCCACCGGCCGGCATTGCACCACTGAGCCGCTGATTAATGCATAAGGGCTAATGACCAACACATCAACCGGATCACCATCGTCAGACAAAGTATGTGGCACATAACCATAGTTGCATGGGTAGAACATCGCAGTGTTCATGAAACGATCTACAAACATTGCACCGGTTTCTTTATCAACTTCGTATTTCACCGGATCCGAATGTGACGGAATTTCGATGATGACATTAATATCTTCAGGTACATTCTTGCCAGAACTGACGCGGTCCAGATTCATTGATTAAGCGCTCCCCGTGCGGATTAGATAAATCGTTCAATTATAGAAGAAAACGCTCGCCGATTAAACTCAAATCCACTTTTATTCAGGTAACGGCAACATATCAAATTCTTCTTTGCCAACCCCACAATCCGGGCATACCCAGTCATCTGGAATAGCTGCCCAAGCGGTGCCCGGTGCAATCCCCTCTTCGGGTAAGCCAATAGCTTCATCGTAGATAAAACCGCATATTTGACACTCCCAACGTCGCATATTAACCCCCGTCACTGACTGAAGAAATAAAATGCTACCGTTAATAATGCAATCGAAAACAATTGCCTGAGCAATTTATCCGGCAGTCTTTTGGCCAGCTTAACACCGAGTGGTGCACAGACGCTGCTGGTCGCAGCAATCGCGAAAAATGCCGGCCAGACAATATAGCCCGTTTGCCAATCGGCACTATTCACTGGTGCCCACACAATAAACCCTGCCACCGCCGACATGGCGATTGGCAATCCACATGCTGCAGCACTGCCAATCGCCTTTTTTATGGCTAAACCCGCCAACAATAAATATGGCACCACCAAAGTACCGCCACCAATACCGACAAAGGCTGAGACTACGCCTGTTACACTACCAAACCCGGCGGCAACCGCTGGCTGCAATAATCGCGGGTAACCGGTATGCGGCAATTTGATCCAGACACGTATGGCCATCAACAAAGCAAATACCGCAAAAATTCGCTGTAGCACTTCACCTGATAGCTGGCTTGCCATCCAAGCGCCAAAAAAACCGCCCAGCACTAAGCCACCTATCAATTTTTTGACCACCGTCCAGTCAACGTTCTGATGACGATGATGGGCTGTTAATGAGGCCAGCGCTGTTACACAGATCGTCATCATCGAAGTACCAATTGCCAGATGCATGATGTTTTCGACGGCCACTCCCTGCCAGCTGAACAGCACTACCAATACCGGCACCAGTATTAGACCGCCTCCCAGGCCTAACAAACCTGCGATCAAACCTGCAAAAGTTCCGGCAACCGCAAAACTCAGCCATTCCATTTCATCAAAATCCTGTTCAAAGCTTAACCGTGACTGACTTTACAGCCTGAAGTGTTAAAGGTATAACCAAATTTCCGTATCTAAGAGCGTGTATTTTCAATGTAAGTTAAATTCTAAGACAAAGAGGTCAGCCTATGTGGTCAATAAATGCAGTCCCCGTGGTTCTGGGTATTCTCGGACTCATCTGTGCTTTACTGGTTTACAACAAAATTAAAGCCTCGCCGGCAGGTATTGGCAAGGTGGTTGAAATAGGCGATGAGATTCATCTGGGCGCAATGGTGTTTATGCGCGCTGAATATTCCAGGCTGGCAATCTTTTGTTTGATTTGCATTATTGCCCTCGGGCTATCTGATTTAGGCTGGCACACTGCGCTGGCCTTTTTTGTGGGCGCTATTGCCTCAGCAACCGCAGGTTTTATCGGCATGTACGCGGCGACCAAAGCCAATGTCCGAACGGCTGTTGCCGCACGCGATCAAGGTGCACCAGAAGCACTGACTATTGCTTTTTTTGGTGGCTCCATAATGGGGTTAACCGTTGCAGCCATGGGTCTATTGGGGCTGGGTATCTTATATCTACTCTACGGCAGCGATCCGCATTCTGCACATACCATTCACGGCTTTGGGATGGGCGCTTCTTCGGTCGCATTATTCTCACGGGTCGGTGGTGGTATTTTCACCAAAAGTGCTGATGTCGGCGCCGATTTGGTCGGTAAAGTCGAAGCCGGTATTCCCGAAGACGATCCACGTAATCCGGGCGTAATTGCTGATAATGTCGGTGATAATGTCGGTGATGTGGCCGGTATGGGTTCCGATATTTTTGAATCCTATTGCGGTGCGATGATTGCAGGTATTGCCATCGCATCAACGATGACCATGATGACCATTAATGAGCTCGGTGGTGGTAATCAACAAACCCTGATGTTTATGCCATTAGCCTTGTCGTCGCTGGGTATTTTGTGTTCGGTGGCCGGCATTCTCACCGTCAAACTGTTTTCGGCAAAAAATCCCGGTGATGCCTTACGATTTGGCACATTGGGCGCATCAGTGATTTTTATTCTGCTGTCTTATGTGTTAATTCAAATGCTCGGTGCCAGTAGTAATATCTGGTTTGCTGTATTAGCGGGTGCCATTGGCGGCATTATTGTCGGTCTGGTAACCGAATATTACACTGGTGGTGCACCGGTCCGTAAACTGGCTAAAGATGGTGAAACAGGGGCAGCAACGGTCATTATCGGCGGTCTGGCGCTGGGGATGCAGTCAGTTGCTATTCCCGTTTTGACGATTGCCGCTATAATTTTTGCCTCAAGCTATTTTGCCGGTTTATACGGTGTGGCGATCGCTGCTATCGGTATGCTCGGCACCGTTGGTATCACCATGGCGATTGATGCCTATGGACCGGTCGCTGATAATGCCGGTGGCATTGCCGAAATGTCGAAAATGGGTAAAGAGACCCGTGATATCACCGACTCGCTGGATTCACTGGGTAATACCACAGCAGCCATTGGTAAAGGTTTTGCCATTTCAGCGGCGGCATTGGCTGCACTGGCGATTATCAGCGCCTATATCGAAACCATTAATGCCGAAAGTGGCGGTAATTTACAGTTGTTGATTACCAACCCGATCGTACTGGTCGGGATGTTTATTGGCGGTATTTTCCCGTTTCTGGTCAGCTCAATGACGATGACGGCAGTCGGTGATGCTGCCTTTGACATGATTCATGAAATCCGTCGTCAGTTTCGTGAAATCCCAGGTTTACTGGAAGGCACCGGTAAACCTGATACCGCTCGCTGTGTAGAAATTGCGACCAAAGCGGCTTTACGGAAAATGATCTTGCCGGGCACATTGGCAGTATTAGCACCGATTGTGGTGGGATTTGGTCTGGGACCAGAAGCGCTGGGTGGTATGCTCGGTGGCGGCTTACTCGTCTGTGTGCTGATGGCATTGATGATGGCTAATGCCGGCGGTGCCTGGGATAACGCCAAAAAGTATGTCGAACAAGGCAATCTGGGCGGCAAAGGTTCAGAGGTACATAAAGCGAATGTGGTAGGCGATACCGTTGGCGACCCGCTGAAAGATACCTCTGGTCCATCAATGAATATTTTGATCAACGTGATGGCGATTGTCAGTCTGGTTATTGCCCCACTGCTGGTCTGAGTTCATTAAATTATAGATTGAGAAGGCCATCTCCGGATGGCCTTTTTATTTGGCCGGCCGGATAATTTGTCCGAGACGATACACTAAGCTATAGCTTCTTAACTGCATGTGAATAATTTTTTTGGCTGATTCTGCAATTTCTCACCGTCAAATCTGGCTGATCGCCGGGCCAATGATTCTGGCCAATATCTCGACGCCGCTTTTGGGCATGGTTGATACCGCCGTCGTCGGGCATTTATCTTCAGCGCATTATCTCGGCGCAGTTGCAATTGGCAGCATGATTTTTACCTTTGTGTTCTGGGGGTTCGGTTTTTTACGAATGGCGACTACCGGCCTTAACGCGCAGGCCTATGGCCGTGGTGATCCGGTGGCCATGCAAGGGGTGTTGTTTCAGGCAATCTGGCTTGCAATATTAATTTCCCTCATTCTGCTCATCATACAAACACCGATAAGGGATTTGGCTTTGTGGCTGGTCAACAGCTCCGCCATTGTCGAGCAATACACTGCCATCTATTTTGATATCAGAATCTGGAGCGCACCGGCCACCCTGATGAACTACGCTATCCTCGGCTGGTTAATTGGCCGGGAGGCTTCCAAAGCTGCTTTATTGATGGTGCTGATCATTAATATTGCCAATATCGTGCTGGATTTGTTGCTGGTCAATAGTTTGGGGATGCATGTTGATGGCGTGGCCTGGGCATCGGTGGCAGCGGAATATCTGGGTTTATTGACCGGCATTGTTTTGCTGACTCGCTATGGCGTCAATTTACAGGCCTGGCAACTGGCACGGCGTTGGCAAAATTTCCGGGCGGGCTTTCGGGGGCTGGAGGTACACGGAAATTTTATGATCCGCACCTTCGTGCTGATTCTCTGTTTTGCTTTTTTTACCAGTCAGGGCGCCCGGCAAGGCGATATCGTACTGGCTGCCAACAGTGTCCTGCTGAATTTTATTACCTTCATGGCATTTGTTCTGGATGGTTTTGCCAATGCGACCGAAGTGTTAACCGGTAAAGCGCTGGGTCGCAAAAACCAGGCTGAATTAAAACGGGCTTTGTGGTTGACCGGTATCTGGTCATTGATGATGGCATTAATATTTATGGTGATTTACGCCCTGTCTGGCCAATCCATCATTCGTCTGTTGACCAGTATTGAGCCCGTCGTGGTATTGGCAGATCAATATCTTCCATGGGTCGTGATCGCACCGATATTCGGCGTCTGGTCTTATTTATTCGACGGCTTATTTGTGGGTGCTACCCGCAGCCGCGAAATGCGTAATACCATGCTGTTTTCAGCATGTATGGTGTATTTGCCAGCATGGTATTTTTTACAGGGTTTTGGTAATCACGGCTTATGGGCGGCGATTTTACTGTTTTTACTGGCCCGGGGTCTCAGCCAAAGTTTGTATATCCCGAGAATTATGCGTTTAACGCCCTAAATTGGATCGTCGCTACCCCAATTGTCTTTTGCCGAACCACGGCGCTCTTTACCCTTACGGCGATCTTCTTTGGTCAGATCAAAACGAAACATTTCCCGCCGGTCCTCGCCGGTACGTCGGGCATCTTTTCGGCGTTCAGGCTGACCGTTACGTTGATGTTCGGTTAAGGGAGGTGTCTTTGTTTTATTGTTCTCGCTCATAGATTTACTCCAGCATGTGCTCATTTTGAAATTACGCCGGACGTTATGGCTTGTCAATCAGTGAAAAAGTCTGACGCTGCCGGGTAAACGGGCAATCAAATACCAGAGAAACTGCCTGTAATTGCAAACCGGCAGGATCGGCGTTGCCATAACGACTATCGCCCACCACCGGATGACCAACTGCCGCGCAATGTCGGCGAATTTGGTGTTTACGACCGCTATCAATACTGACCTCTAAAAATGACTGGTTTTTATCGGCACGATAACCCAGCAGCATTAACTCAGTACTGGCTGTTTTGCCATCCAACGGTTGATCAATCGATAATGTTTTACTGGCCAACTTCCCCATCACACTGACCCGATAGCGTTTGTCGACATGACGCTTTTGAAATAAACCGGATAATGCCGCAGCGGCTTGTTTGTCATGCGCTATCAACATCAGTCCACAGGCTTCACGGTCAAGCCGATGCACCAGAAAGCTTTGTCTCGCCGGTGTAAAAAACTGCTCAGCAAAACGCAGTAAACTGCAATGATCACCCCATAACGTCCCCTGTGCCAGCATGCCGGCGGGTTTATGCCAGACACTGTAGCGGTTTATATCTGCGATTAAGCTGGCCTCCAGCACCGGCTGCGCCAAAATCTGCGGGTCAAAGTACAAATGTATTTGTTCGCCGGTATTCAGTACTTTTTTGACGCGCCGCAGCCGTTGTTGCTGTTTGCCTTTTTGCAACCAGACAGCGCCTTTGGCGAGACATTGTTTGATTTGCTGTTTGGAAAGTGGGGTGTGCGCGGCAAGGCAATCCAAAACCGTTATGCCGGGCTGATTCACGGTATGATGGCATTCGAATCGGGGTGTGTTTACTGACATTTGATGATGACGCGCTTTGGCGTAGAATTAGCTTTTAATTTGAGGGATCAGTCATGGTTATACCGCATTTGCGTATTTGCTGTCTTGCCCTGCTCTGCAGCTTGCCGTTTCTGGCACAAGCAGAAATCTACAAATGGACGGATGAAGATGGTCAGGTTCATTACACTCAAGAACCACCGGTTGACCGCCCCGCCGAGCATATTGCGCCCCCCCCGCCACCGGCGATTGATCCTGAAAAAGCCCAACAGGAACTGGAAGCACTAATTGAATCACAAGAAGCCGAGGAAGCTGTTGAAGCTGAACGGCAAGAAGCAGCATTAGCGGCCGAGAAAGCCGAAGAAATTCGCAAACAAAACTGCCAGACGGCCCGCAATAATCTGCAGCAATATCAGGATAACCCCGGTCGCCGTGTGATGAATGCTGACGGCGAAGTCACCCGGCCAACCGAAGAAGAACGGCAAGCCAAAATCGCCGAATTTGAAAAGCAAGTCGACGAATTCTGTCAGTAAAGGAGACAACCATGCCCTATTTAAATATTGTAACCAACCAGACTATCGCTGATGAAGCAGCCCTTTTGAAAGCCGCCAGTAAAACGGTTTCAGAGGTCAGTGGCAAACCCGAAAGTTATGTCATGATCGCCATTGAACAAAAAGCCACTATGTCGTTTGGTGGTAGTACCGAACCGACAGCGATTCTGGATTACCGATCGCTGGGACTGCCCAGTGACCGCAAAGCGTTTTCCGATGCGATGTGCAAAATGATCGAGCAGCAAATCGGGGTCAGTGGCAGCCGTACTTATATCAGTATGACCGATAGCGAACGTCAGAACTGGGGCTGGGATCATAGCACATTTTAATTTATCTGGACTGGCCTAATTGGCTAGCCACCTGCCAAAAACAATAACCATTCACAGGACTTTAGCTTTTAGATGCGTACTTCCAAGCTGCTTATTTCGACCTTAAAAGAAACCCCGGCGGATGCCGAAATTGTCAGTCATCAGTTGATGCTGCGTGCCGGTTTAATCCGGCGGCTGGCTTCCGGGCTCTACACCTGGCTGCCGATGGGACTGCGCGTGCTACGCAAAACCGAAGCCATTGTCCGTGATGAAATGGATAAAGCCGGTGCGCAGGAAGTGTTGATGCCATCGATACAACCGGCTGAGCTGTGGCAAGAAAGCCAGCGCTGGGAAAAATATGGTCCGGAACTGCTGCGTGTGACCGATCGGCATCAGCGTGAATTTTGTTATGGGCCTACCCATGAAGAAGTGATTACCGACCTGGTGCGTCAGGAAATCCGCAGCTATAAACAATTGCCCGTGAATTTTTATCAGATCCAAACTAAATTCCGTGATGAAATCCGGCCGCGTTTTGGTTTGATGCGAGCCCGCGAATTTTTAATGAAAGATGCCTACTCTTTTCATTTGGATCAGGCCTCTTTGCAGGAAACCTATGAACAAATGCATGCGGCTTACTGCAACATTTTTAACCGTATTGGTCTGAATTTCCGCGCGGTACAAGCTGACACCGGCAGTATTGGTGGTAATGCCTCACATGAGTTTCATGTACTGGCTAGCTCAGGTGAAGACGCCATTGCTTTCAGCAATGGCAGTGACTACGCCGCCAACGTTGAATTGGCTGAAGCTATCAAACCAGCACAAACCCGCCCTGCGGCATCGGCAACGATGCAGACAGTCGATACTCCGCAAAAACACAGTATTGAGGATGTCAGTGCGTTTTTGAAAATTCCGGCAAACCAGTGTCTGAAAACCTTATTGGTAGAAGGCACTCAGAAGAACAGTGTCGTTGCTTTGGTACTTCGCGGCGATCATGAGCTCAATGTTATCAAAGCTGAAAAACATCCATTGGTGGCAGCGCCATTAACCTTTGCCACCCCGGAACAAGTGCTTACCGCCTGCGGTGCCAATATCGGTTCGATTGGCCCGGTAGGTTTAACGATTCCGGTGATTGTTGATCATGGTGCAGCCCATACCGCTGATTTTGTCTGTGGCGCAAATCAGGATGAAAAACATTTAACCGGTGTTAACTGGGGCCGGGATTTACCGGAACCAGAATCTGCTGATATTCGTAATGTGGTGGCTGGCGACCCAAGCCCAGACGGCAATGGCACGCTGGAAATCGCTCGCGGTATTGAAGTCGGTCATATTTTTCAGCTCGGCGAAAATTACAGCAAAAAAATGAACGCCGTGGTGCTCAGCGAAACCGGCCAGTCCAAAATCATCACCATGGGCTGTTATGGTATTGGTGTATCACGTGTGGTTGCTGCGGCAATCGAGCAGCACAATGATGAAAGTGGCATCGTCTGGCCACAGCCGATTTCGCCATTTGAAGTGGTACTGGTGCCGGTCAATGCCCATAAATCGCAGCGGGTTCGTGACAAAGCAGAAGAAATTTACCAGCAATTACTGGCCGCTGGCGTCGATGTCTTAATTGATGATCGTGGCCTGAGACCCGGTGTGGCTTTTGCAGACTGGGATTTGATTGGTATTCCGCATCGGTTAATCCTTGGTGAGCGGGGTTTGGATAATGGCGTCATTGAATATAAGCATCGCGGTACCGGTGACAGTGATGAATTCAAACTGGAAGACACACTGCAAGGCATCCAGGCAAGGCTGAAAGCATAAGCATGTCAGTCATTCGCGAACAGGACCTGATTGAAAGTATCTTTGCGGCATTACAGTTTATTGCCAACTATCATCCCAAAGATTTTATCGATGCAATGTATGCCGCCTACCAGCGTGAGCAATCACCAGCGGCCAAAGATGCCATTGCCCAGATCCTGGTCAATTCACGGATGTGCGCTGAAAACCAGCGTCCCATTTGCCAGGACACCGGCATTGTTAATGTTTTTGTCAAAGTCGGTATGCAGGTGCAGTGGGACAGCAACCGACCGCTTGCTGACATTATTAATGACGGGGTGCGTCGGGCTTACCGCCATCCGGATAATGTGCTGCGTGCCTCGATTGTTGCCGATCCTATCGGCAGTCGCAAAAATACTGGTGACAACACCCCGGCCGTCGTTAATGTGGAACTGGTTGCCGGTGACAAAGTAGACATCGATATCGCCGCCAAAGGTGGCGGCAGCGAGAATAAAGCCACCTTCACCATTCTTAATCCCAGTGACAGTTTGGTCAACTGGGTATTGGCTACCGTACCCAAAATGGGTGCTGGCTGGTGCCCGCCCGGGATGCTCGGCATCGGTATTGGCGGCACCGCTGAAAAAGCCATGCTGATGGCTAAAGAAAGCCTGATGGAAGAAATTGATATTCAGGCTTTGATCGATCGCGGCCCACAAACTGCGGCAGAAAAACTGCGTGTTGAGCTCTACGACAAGATCAATAAACTCGGTATTGGTGCTCAAGGGTTAGGCGGCATGACCACGGTGCTGGATGTCAAAATAAATGAGTTTCCCACTCATGCAGCCTCATTGCCTGTTGCCCTTATCCCTAACTGCGCCGCAACGCGTCATCTGCACTTTGTATTAGATGGCAGTGGCCCCGCCGAGTTTGCGCCGCCCTCGTTAAATGACTGGCCGGATATTACCTGGCAAGCGGCTGAAAACACCCGGCATATCGATCTTGATAACCTTACGCCTGATGATATTCAGCAATGGCAGCCGGGCGATACATTATTACTGACCGGGCATTTACTGACTGGCCGCGATGCCGCTCATAAAAAAATTGCTGATTTAATTGCCAAGGGGGAACCGTTACCAGAGGGCCTGGATTTTCATAACCGTTTTATTTATTACGTTGGCCCTGTCGATCCGGTGCGTAATGAAATTGTCGGCCCCGCCGGCCCGACCACGGCAACCCGCATGGATAAATTTACAGAAACCATGCTCGCCAAAACCGGTCTGCTGGGTATGATAGGCAAAGCTGAGCGTGGTGAAGACACCATTGAACTGATTAAAAAATATCGTTCGGTGTATTTAATTGCTGTCGGTGGTGCCGCTTATCTGGTATCCAAGGCCATCAAGTTTTCAAGGCTGGTGGCCTTTGAAGAATTAGGTATGGAGGCGGTGCGCGAATTTTATGTTGAAAATATGCCGGTCACGGTTGCCGTCGATAGTCAGGGCCAGTCGGTACATCAAACCGGTCCACAGGAATGGCAAAAACGCATTGCCGGCATTCCGGTAAAAGTAGTTAATTAAAAAAAGGAAAACAGTATGGGCATTGCCGTCAGTCTGCATTTACTGGCCAGCGTTATCTGGGTGGGTGGCTTGTTTTTCGCTTTTATGTTTTTGCGCCCGGCTGCGGCCACTATGTTGTCGCCCGAACAGCGTTTACCGCTTTGGCTTAATATTTTCAGCCGCTTTTTCCCGTGGATTTGGGCCAGTATTATCACCCTTATCATTACCGGCACCGTGATGATTGTTATGCTCGGTGGCTTTGGTGGCATGGATGGCGTCGGGGCGCATGTGCACGTCATGCTATTGTTGGGTATTTTTATGATGCTGTTATTTATGCATGTGTTTTTTAACCCTTACCGCAAATTGAGATGGGCTGTTACCGAACATGACTGGATCGCGGCTGCCGATGCCCTGGACAAAATCCGCAAATTTGTCCGCGCGAATCTGATCCTGGGCCTTTTAGTTATTGTGATCGGCAGCAGTGGCCGATACTGGTAACAATCTATGCGTGGGCTGATTTTACTATTAGCGGCCATCTTCAGCACCCACTTGCTGGCCGAACCTATCCGTCAAGTCATCAATGGTGACGGTTCTGTAGAATTTACCAATGCTGATGTGCCGGCCAGCAAAACCACCCGTACCAGCCGGCAAACCATCATTTATAAATCTATCAATAATGCCGGTGACGGCGTGGTGTTTTCTGACCAGAAACCATTGGCCGGTGAATTTGAAGTCCTGCGCTACGACTGCTACGCATGTAACCCGGATTCTCCGATAAACTGGTATTCAATTGCACTTAATACCAATGCCTACCGCGACGAAGTCAAACAACTGGCAACAAAATATCAAATTGATCCGGCGTTGGTAAGGGCAGTGATTCATGCCGAATCAGCTTTTAAAGTCAATGCACTCTCCAATAAAGGCGCACAGGGTTTAATGCAACTGATGCC
>JAWWAG010000062.1:0-11785 GCA_033721795.1 Methylophaga sp.
GCAAGACGACTGGTCGGAGGGCAACCCGAAGATGTGCCGGTGGAATTGGTTAAAGCCGGCGATATTTTGTTGGTGAGACCCGGTGAGAAAATCCCGCTCGATGGTGAAATCATTGAGGGCAAGGCCTATGTCGATGAATCGATGGTCACCGGCGAACCGTTGGCAGTAGATAAAAGCGCAGGTGATAGCGTCATTGGCGCAACATTAAATCAATCCGGATCACTGACCATCAAAGTCACCCATATCGGCCAGGAGACCTTGCTATCGCAAATCATCGCCATGGTCGAATCGGCGCAGGGCAGTAAATTACCGATTCAGGCACTGGTCGATAAAGTCACTGGCTGGTTTGTGCCGGTGGTGATGGCAATTGCATTAATGACGTTGGTTGTTTGGTGGTTAGTTGGCCCGGATCCGGCGTTGAGCTTTGCACTGGTTAATGCTGTAGCGGTGTTAATTATTGCCTGCCCTTGTGCGATGGGGCTGGCGACACCGGTATCAATTATGGTTGCCAGTGGTCGTGCGGCGCAGATGGGGGTGTTATTTCGTCACGGTCAAGCGCTGCAGCATCTGTCAAAAATCGACACGATCGTGCTCGATAAAACCGGCACCTTAACCGAAGGCAAACCCAAAGTCACCGATATCATCATTGCTGAAGCTTATAACCAGCAGGCATTAATGCCTTGGCTGGCCTCATTGGAAAGTCATTCTGAGCATCCATTGGCACACGCAATTGTCGAGCATGCCCGGCAGCAGTCAGTGGATTTATTACCGGTCAGTGAATTTCAGTCGATGGCTGGCGAGGGGGTCTCTGGTCAGGTGGCTGGCAAACATATCCGCATTGGCGCTGCACGGGCGTTTGAAGCACAACAAATTGCTGGCTTTCATGAGCATGCTCAACAACTGGCAAAAGCAGCAAAAACACCATTGTATGTCACTGTCGATGCCGAGGCTGCAGCGTTACTGGCGATCGCCGATCCCATAAAATCCACCAGCGAGCAGGCCATCAGGCAGTTACATCAACTGGGCTTTAAAGTTGCTATGTTAACGGGGGATCACAAGCATACGGCTGAGGCAGTGGCAAACCAGCTTAAAATTGATCAGGTATACGCGGAAGTGATGCCGGCTGATAAAAAAGACCAGCTTGTTAAGCTGCAGCAGGCCGGACAAAAAGTCGCCTATCTGGGCGATGGTATTAATGATGCACCAGCGTTAGCGCAGGCCGATATTGGCATGGCGATGGGTAATGGTACAGATATCGCGATTGAAAGTGCTGATGTGGTGTTGGTTAAAGGCGATCTGAATGCGGCAGTGAAAGCGATAGGCCTTGCCAGGGCAACCATGCGTAATATCAAGCAGAATCTGTTCTGGGCGTTTGCCTATAATATCGCGCTGATCCCAGTGGCTGCCGGCGTATTGTATCCGTCATTTGGCATTTTATTATCACCGATCCTGGCGGCTGCTGCGATGGCGTTGTCGAGTGTGTTTGTCGTCAGTAATGCTTTACGGCTGAATCAGTTTAACGGCCATTAAAAAGTATTCCAGAACGGTAATAACGTCACTAACAGCACAAATACAACCAGCAACACAATGCCGGCAAAACGCAGCGGGTGCTGCAGAATTAACCGCCCAAAACCGGGCAGTTCACCACTGGCACGCAGCGCTTCATAGTGCTGGCGTTGGACAATGGCGCGGTGCGATTGATACTCATCAATAATCGCTCTGGCTAAAGGTAATTGGCTATCATCACTAAGCCAGATGGCAGCAACCCCCAAACCAAAAAAACCGGCATGGGTTTCATAAAAATTAAGACCCTTATCGGTCAATAATTGACGAACGTCTTCGGCCTCATCTTCGGGCACATCATTCAGTCTGAAAAGTAACGTCGCCATTGTGCTTCCTTGTCTAACAGCGTCAAGTTGCGTCGGCTGAATAGCCTTGGGGTTTGTTTCGCGTAACTATTCGGCGTTACTCACGCCTTGATCGAAGCTTTTTCTGATACTACAAAAACGGCGATGACAGATAAACAAGCCCCGACTTATTGTGACTTATTTTGCAGTATGTCTGCAAAATTGTGATTAACATCACGATGCCCTGCCTCATCATCACGCACCACCAGGATGACATCACGCAGGCGAGCATCTTCCGGTAGTTGCCAGTAATCAATAGCGATCTGCGGTGCGGGAATGTTGTCATAAGTGCCGTCATCGACGCCGTTTAAATATTCGGTATAACTATAAACAGCTTCTTCCTCAAGATAACCAACGATGCGATGCGCAACCCGGGAAGAAATCAGATACAACACAAAAAACAAATTATAGAAGACGCCCTGTGCAATGATGACAATCAAACGTTCAAACCAGCTGGGCTTGGCGATATGAATAAAAGTCAGCAAGTGCATCCGTTCGTTTTCAGCTTCGTCCAGCAGCGTACGGATCCAACCATTATCCTGTTCCATGCGACGTAAAGATCGTAAATGCTGCAATGCACCACCGACCATACCCGGTACGGCGGCAACCGTTTCAAGCACAACTGCCCGATGCCCATAACGGCCGGTGAAAAATACATCGGCAAAAAACCGCATAAACTTCACCACCCGATAGGCAATGCGATCCGACAAAGACTGCGGGACATGGTGTGATTGCAGCTTAATGGCTTCGGACATAATTACTCCAGTTCTAATAAGAGACCAGCGGTCAATTGGATGCCAGCATACGCAATTTTCAGATAATCCGACAAGCTCTGAGCAGCGGAAAATCCCGGATAATTTCGCACCGATAAGCTGCTTCTGGTAGTTTAGGGTGTTTAAGTAAAAACCAGTGTTAGATTAGGTTAATCGGGTTAATGAGGGCATGATGCAGGACGGACATTTTTCCGAAAACTGGCAAGCGATTTTGCAGGCGAAGCCAGCGTTGGCAGACAGCGCCAAAATCGTACTGGCAGGCAGTGACTATGTGTTGCAGCAAGGTGAACGCAAGCCAAAAGCTTTGTCAGAATTACTGCGTAGTGGCGATATCGAACGGATCTATGACAACACTGATTATTCGCAAAAGCTGCAAACGTTTTTGCAAACCGTCAAAGATGAAAACAGTTTGCACCAGCAGCTCCGTTTGTTTCGTCATTTGCAAATGGTCCGCATCATCTGGCGTGATCTGGCCGGCTGGGCTGATTTGGCTGAAACCACCCGGGATTTATCGGCATTGGCTGATGCCTGTATCAGTGACACGCTGGATTTGTTATATCAGTGGCAGACCGATGTCAGCGGCACGCCATTAAACAGTGATGGCCAGCCGCAACAACTCATCATCCTGGGCATGGGTAAGCTGGGGGCAGGTGAACTAAATCTGTCTTCGGATATTGATCTGATTTTTTGTTATGACGAAGATGGTGACACTGAGGGTGGACGGCGTAATCTCAGTCATGAAGAGTTTTTTACCCGTCTCGGACGCAAGCTGATACAGGCGCTGGACAATGTCACCGCTGAGGGGTTTGTGTTTCGTGTCGATATGCGGCTGCGGCCGTTTGGTGACAGCGGATCTCTGGTTGCCAGCTTTGATGCAATGGAAGAGTACTATCAGACGCAGGGCCGCGAATGGGAACGCTATGCCATGATCAAGGCCCGGCCAGTGACCGGTAGCAGTGCTGAGCGCAAAGCCATCGTTGAATTACTACGACCTTTTGTTTACCGGCGTTATCTCGATTACGGCATGTTTGATTCATTACGTGACATGAAAGCAATGATTGCCGGTCAGTTACATACCAAAGGTATGGAAGACAATATCAAGCTCGGTGCCGGCGGCATTCGTGAAATTGAATTTATCGGCCAAATCTTTCAACTGATTTATGGTGGCCGCGACAAACCGCTGCAGCAACGGCCCATTTTGATTATTTTGGACCTGTTGGCTGAACGAAAATTATTATCCGGCTATGCCGTGAAGGCCCTGAAAAATGCCTATGATTTTTTGCGTCGTGCGGAGCATCGGATCCAGGCCTTTGCCGATCAGCAAACGCATTTATTGCCCAAAGATGCCGAGGGTCGCCTACGGCTTGCGAAAATGATGGGCTTTGAGGGATGGGATAGCTTTTACAGCGTGTTATATGAGCACCGTCAACAGGTTCATGAACATTTTGAGCAATTATTGGTATCACCCCAAGCCGATGATGAGCCGGCTGATGCGGTGTCTCTGTTAACCGGTGGCGAAGCCGACAAAGTGCAGTATTTAGATGACTGCGGCTACCAGGATAGTGCCGCTTGTCTGGAGACTTTAAAACAATTACTAAGCAGTCATGCCTGCAAAAATCTCAGCGATACCGGCCGTGGCCGCCTGAAAAAACTACTGCCGTTACTGGTACAGGCGGCGGCCAATACTGAACATCCTGATGCCTGTCTGGCAAGGTTGATGCCGTTGTTGGAATCAATTATGCGCCGTTCAGCCTACATGGCGCTACTGGTGGAAAATCCATTGGCTTTGTCTCAACTGATTAAACTGGCGGCAGCCAGTCCACTGATAAGTCATCAGCTGGCGCGTTATCCGGTATTACTGGATGAACTGTTGGATCCGCGTTCGCTATACGAAGTACCCGATCGACAGGAGCAGGCACGACGACTGGCACAATATTTAGCTTCCGCCGAAGAAGGTGATTTAGAACAACAAATGAATCGGCTGCGGGAATTTCGGCAAATTGCTTCTTTGCATGTCGCTGCGGCCGATGTCACCGGCGTATTACCGTTGATGCGGGTAGGTGATCAGCTGAGTGAGCTGGCCGAAATTCAGCTTGAGCATGTATTAAATCTGGCATGGCAATATCTGGTGCAGCGGCACGGTTATCCGTCAAAAACACAAGCCGAAGGGTTAAATGACTGCGGTTTTGCCGTATTGGCTTTCGGCAAACTCGGCGGACTGGAGCTGGGGTATGGCTCAGATCTGGATCTGGTTTTTGTATTTGATGATAGCCGGGAAGGCATGACTGATGGCGATAAACCGGTCGATTTAATGGTGTTCTACACACGGCTGGCGCAGCGCATGATTCATGTCATGTCAACGGTTACCTCAGGCGGTACGCTATATGAAGTCGATACCCGTTTACGACCGAGAGGCAATTCGGGATTGCTGGTTACGCCGCTGAGCGGTTTTGCTGATTATCAGCAAACTGAGGCCTGGACCTGGGAGCATCAGGCCCTGGTACGCGCCCGCTGCGTCCTGGGCGACAAGCAGCTGGCCGAAAAATTTGCCGATATTCGCCAACAAGTTTTGGGGAAAACGCGTGACAGCAAAGCATTGGCAATTGAAGTCGCTGAGATGCGTCAAAAGATGCGAAAGCAGTTGGATAAATCGACTGAAACCTTATTTGATTTGAAGCAAGGCGTTGGCGGTATTACGGATATTGAGTTTTTGGTTCAATATGCGGTATTGGCCTGGTCGGCAGACTTGCCTGAATTGATGGTTTACACCGATAATATAAGGATTTTGGATGCATTGGCGGCGACCGATAAACTAAGCGCTGAAGAAAGCACGATGCTCGCCGATGCATATCGTTTTTATCGCAGTGAAGCGAACCACTGTGTTTTGCAGGAACAGCCTACGTTGGCACCCATCGCCAATGTTAAAGACTTCCGGCCACAGGTCGAAAAAATCTGGCAACGCTGGCTTGGTTAAAGTCAGTACCACTCAAATGAAACGGAAAAAATTATGGCAGCAGTAACAATGGCAGATCGGGATGGCGTTATCTGGTTAGATGGCGAGTTCGTGCCATGGCGCGAGGCCAAAGTACATGTCCTGACCCATACGTTGCATTACGGCATGGGCTGTTTTGAAGGCGTTCGGGCCTATAAAACGGAAGCGGGTACCGCGATTTTCCGTTTGCAGGAACACACTAATCGTCTGTTTCGCAGTGCCAAAATTCTCGGCATGAAAATGCCTTACGATAAAGACACACTGAATCAGGCGCAGCGTGATGTGGTTCGTGATAATAAGCTGGAATCAGCCTACATCCGGCCAATGGTGTTTTATGGATCAGAAGGTATGGGCATTCGCGCTGACAATCTGAATACCCATGTGATGGTTGCTGCCTGGCATTGGGGGTCGTATCTGGGCGAAGAGAATATGAATCGCGGCATTCGAATCAAAACCTCGTCGTTTACTCGCCACCATGTCAATATCACCATGTGTAAAGCTAAAGCCAACGGTAATTACATGAACTCAATGATGGCCCTGCAGGAAGCCGTCCATGATGGTTATGACGAAGCGTTATTGCTGGATGCTCAAGGGTTTGTGACCGAAGGCAGTGGCGAGAATTTCTTTATGGTTCGTGATGGCGTGTTATACACCCCTGAGCTGACTTCAGCCCTGGAAGGCATTACCCGCGATACAGTGATCAAACTCGCCAATGATATCGGTCTGAAAGTCGTTGAAAAGCGCATCACACGTGATGAAGTTTATATTTGCGATGAAGCTTTCTTCACCGGCACAGCTGCTGAAGTGACGCCTATCCGCGAGCTGGATAACCGGCCAATTGGCAATGGTAGCCGCGGCCCGATTACCGAGCAGCTGCAAAGTATGTATTTCGATCAGGTCTTCGGCCGCAGCGAATACTATCGTGACTGGAATACATTGGTTTAAGCGACGCAGATTTTCAGAGGTTTTGCATGGCAGGTCATAGTAAGTGGGCAAACATTCAGCATCGTAAAGGTGCCCAGGATGCCAAACGCGGCAAACTGTTTACCCGGTTGATTCGTGAAATTACCGTTGCAGCGCGCATGGGTGGCAGTGATCCGGCAACCAATCCACGGCTGCGGGCAGCGATTGATAAAGCGCTGGGCAGCAATATGACCAAAGATGTCATTGAGCGTGCCAGTAAACGCGGTGCCGGTGAATTGGAAGGGGCAGCTTATGAAGAAGTCCGCTATGAAGGTTATGGCCCGAATGGCATTGCCATTATGGTTGATTGCATGACCGATAACCGTAATCGCACCGTTGCCGAAGTACGCCATGTATTCAGTAAGCGCGGTGGCAATATGGGTACAGATGGCTGCGTTGCTTTTATGTTTAATCAAAAGGGTATTATCAGCTTGGCGCCGGGTCTCGATGAAGATGCTGTCATTGAAGTGGCATTGGAAGCAGGCGCGGAAGATATTGTCAGTAATGATGACGGTTCGATTGATGTTTTCACCACGCCGGATGAATACGCCGACGTCAAAGATGCCCTCGATGCTGCTGGCTTTGAGGCGCAATCGGCCGAAGTCACGATGCACCCGGATAATACCGTTAGTCTGGAACTGGAAGATGCGCAAAAGGCCATTGCGATGATTGATGCGTTTGAAGAATTGGATGATGTTCAGCAAGTTTATTCCAATGCCGATTTCTCCGATGAGGTGATGGCGCAGCTTAGCTGAGCCTGCTATGTCACGCATTCTAGGTGTTGACCCTGGCTCGCGGAAAACCGGCTTTGGCATCATCGAATTGCAGGGCAAGCAAATAAAACATGTTATTAACGGCCGTTTACTGGTTGGTGATGGTGACTTTGCTGATCGTTTAAAACAAATTTTTGACGGACTGACCGATCTGATTCAACGCTACCAGCCGGAGATCATGGCCGTGGAAAAAGTGTTTTTGCACAAAAATGCTGACTCTGCCCTGAAACTGGGGCAAGCTCGTGGTGCTGCGATTTGCGCCGCGGTCAGCCAGAACCTGATTGTTCACGAATACTCTGCTACACAAATCAAAAAAGCCGTGGTCGGCAATGGCCATGCCCAGAAAGATCAGGTCCAGTATATGATGTCGGTCATGTTACAACTCAACGAACCGCCTGCTGAAGATGCTGCTGATGCACTGGCCTGTGCTATCACACATGCCAACCACGCCAGCGTGGGCATGATCAGTAAATTACCAGAAGGCATGCGCACCAGCCGTCGCCGTGGAGGACGCTACAGCCGATGATCGGACGTTTAACTGGCATTGTCATTGAGAAACAACCCCCGGAGCTGGTCCTTGATGTGCATGGTGTTGGCTACGAGTTATCGGCGCCAATGTCCACTTTTGTGAATCTGCCCGCATTGAATGAAACCGCCAGTCTGTATACTCACCTCGTCGTTCGTGAAGACGCACAATTGTTATATGGATTTGCCACGGCGCGCGAACGTCTGTTGTTTCGCAGTCTGCTGAAAGTCAATGGTGTCGGCGCCAAGCTGGCGTTAACCATTCTTTCCGGCAGCGATGTGGATGCCTTTGCGCGCAGTGTGCAGGAAGGGGATACTGCCAGCCTGACCCGATTGCCGGGTGTAGGTAAAAAAACCGCCGAACGATTAATTATAGAAATGCGTGATCGCCTGAAAGAAGTCGGCAGCGCCATGGGCCTGGACAATAGTATCACTCAGGCGATGCCAAGCAGCACCGGCGCACGTAATGAAGCAGCCGAAGCACTGGTTGCCTTGGGTTATAAAGCCGCAGAGGCAGATAAAATGATTCGCAGTATCGATGCCGAAGGCATGAGTACGGAACAAATTATCCGGCAGGCCTTACAAAGAAGCTGATGATGGAAGAGCGATTTATTACGCCCGCTGCCGCACCGGATGAAGAGCGCCATGATCGGGCGATCCGGCCGGTCCGGCTTAGCGATTATATCGGCCAGCCTTCGGTACGCGAGCAAATGGATTTATTTGTCTCAGCAGCGCGTAATCGCAATGAGGCGTTGGATCATACGTTGATTTTCGGTCCACCGGGTCTGGGCAAAACCACTCTGGCACACATTATTGCCAACGAAATGGGGGTTAATCTACGACAAACCTCGGGGCCGGTTCTGGAACGCCCTGGCGATTTGGCCGCATTGTTAACCAATCTTGAGCCTAATGATGTGTTGTTTGTCGATGAAATTCATCGTCTCAGTCCGGTGGTTGAAGAAGTGTTATATCCAGCCATGGAAGATTATCAAATCGATATCATGATTGGCGAGGGGCCGGCTGCACGATCTATCAAACTTGATTTGGAGCCGTTCACATTAGTTGGCGCCACCACCCGCGCTGGATCATTAACGTCACCGCTGCGGGATCGTTTTGGTATTGTGCAACGGCTGGAGTTTTACAATATTGAAGATTTGAGCACGATTGTGCAGCGTAGCGCGCGCATTTTGAATGTGCCGCTTGATATAACCGGGGCCGGCGAAATCGCCCGCCGTTCAAGGGGTACGCCGCGCATCGTCAATCGTTTATTGCGCAGGGTACGCGATTATGCTGAGGTCAGATTTGATGGCATTATCAGTGCCGAAGTTGCCCGCCAAGCCTTGGATTTGCTTGATGTAGATGACTTTGGCTTTGATATGCTGGATCGCAAGCTTTTACTGGCGATTATCGAAAAATTTGCTGGCGGCCCGGTTGGGCTGGATAATCTCGCCGCCGCAATAGGTGAAGAGCGCGGCACCATTGAAGATGTACTGGAACCTTACCTCATTCAGGAAGGGTTTATCATGCGTACGCCGCGCGGGCGGGTGGCCACGAAACGGGCATTTTTGCATCTGGGTTTGAAACCTGACCTGGATTTAACAGGTGATTGATGCAGTATTTTGACTGGCCAGTGCGCGTTTACTACGAAGATACTGACAGTGGTGGTGTGGTGTATCACGCTAACTACTTGAAATTTATGGAGCGTGCCCGCACTGAATGGTTGCGGCAACTGGGTTTTCAACAAGACCAGTTGCGTGAAGCGCACAATGTTTTGTTTGCGGTGCACTCAATGCAATTAAATTTTCGTCGGCCGGCACGTTTTAATGATGCGTTGCTGATTCGTTCTACTTTGGTTAAGACCAGTGGCGCCAGTATGCAATTTGAACAACAGGTGTTGCGAGATGCGACATCATTATGTGGAGCGACCGTCAAAGTCGCCTGTCTCAATGCCGAGACTTTTCAACCCTGTCCATTACCTAACTCTATCCTGACGGAGATGCAACGTGAATGCTGATATGTCCCTGTTTGCACTGATTTCAGAAGCCAGTTTGCTGGTCAAACTGGTTATGTTGTCATTGCTAATGATTTCGCTGTATTCGTGGACGCTGATTTTTAAAAAGCGGGCCGAATTAGCGCGCGCCTTGAAGGATGCCGACAATTTCGAAGATAAGTTCTGGTCCGGCAATGAGCTGAATAAGCTGTATGAAGATATTACCGCAAGACCGCATGCCAGCCGTGGTATGGAAGGTATCTTTGAAACCGGTTTTAAAGAATTTATCCGTCTGAAAAAAACCGTTCCGGATTCTAATTTTGTTCTGGAAGGCACGCAGCGGGTAATGCGGATTTCGCTTGCCCGAGAAATTGATCAATTAGAGGTGTCGTTACCTTTTCTGGCGACTGCCGGTTCCACCAGTCCGTACATCGGTTTGTTTGGTACCGTCTGGGGTATCATGAATTCATTCCGGGCGTTGGGTGAAGTGCAACAGGCAACGCTGGCCATGGTGGCACCGGGTATTGCTGAAGCCCTGATTGCGACAGCGATGGGTTTGTTTGCGGCGATCCCAGCCGTTATCGCCTATAACCGCTATTCGCATGAAGTAGAGCGTTTAATCAATCGCTACGATACCTTTGTCGAAGAATTTTCTTCGATTTTGCAACGCCAACAAAGCTAATTCCGGAGCAGTGTATGGCTGTTTATAAAAAAGTACGTGTGCGTCGCAAGCCAATGGCTGACATTAACGTTGTACCGTATATCGACGTCATGCTGGTGTTGTTGATCATTTTTATGATCACGGCTCCATTGCTGACCCAAGGCGTAAATGTTGATTTGCCACAAGCAGTGGCCAATCCGGTCGAAGCACCTGAAAACGCGGAACCATTAATAGTTTCTGTCGATGCTGATGGCAATTATTATTCTTCAATGGGTGAAAACCCCGATGACCCTGTCGAGCCACAATTATTAGCCAACCGGGTGGCAGCGGTGATTCGTAATAATCCGCAGGTACCGGTTATGGTCAAAGGGGATGCCAGTGCTAATTACGGACAAGTGGTCAGTCTGATGGCTTTATTGCAACAGGCTGGTGTGCCTAATGTTGGTCTGATTACGAAACAACCTGAAAACCAGCCTGATTCATAAGATATGAAAAATCCGATTTGGCAAAATTTTCTGGCGGGCGGTTATTCAACAATACTGCATATTGCATTGGTATTCTTGCTGCTTTGGAGTTTTGACCTGCCCAATAATCCGGTCAAACTCGGTACCGGCGACAAAAAAGATATTGTGCAGGCAGCGGTTGTCGATGAACAGCAGATACTGCAGGAGATGGAAAAACTGCAAGAGCTGGAGCAAGCTGAACGCGAACGAGAAGCCGAGCGTCAACGCAAGCTCGAGGAAGAATTACAAAAACAGAACGAGGCAATTGCTGAAAAACAACAGCAAATGCAAGAGTTAGCGGAGCGAGAGCAGCAAGAAAAAGAAAGACGCCAGCAAGAAGCTGAAGCTGAGCAGCAGCGTTTAGCCGAGCTTGAAAAACAGCGTGAAGCCGCAGAGAAAGCTCGTCTCCAGGAAGAAAAACAGCGCGAAGCTGCAGAACAGGCACGTATCGAAGAAGAAAAACGCCTTGCAGCCGTTGAACAGGCACGTATTGAAGAAGAAAAACGTAAAGCAGAAGTAGAAGCTCAGCGTAAGGCCGAAGAAGAAGCGCGTCGTAAAGCTGAGGAAGAAGCAAAGCGTAAAGCCGAAGCTGAGGCCAAGCTTAAAGCGGAACAGGAAGCAAAACGCAAAGCTGAGGAAGAAGCCAAACGTAAAGCTGAAGCTGAGGCGGAAGCAAAGCGTAAAGCTGAGGAAGAAGC
>JAWWAG010000063.1:0-11736 GCA_033721795.1 Methylophaga sp.
CAATGCCACGACACGGGTACCACGTGGGTTGAGATGTTCGGTAAAACGCTTGATAGTGCCACCCTTACCCGATGCGTCACGACCTTCAAACAATACCAATATGCGTTTATCAGTTTCCTTTGCCCAACGCTGTACTTTCAGTAATTCCAGTTGCAGTAACTGCTTCTGTTCAAGATAAACTTTAACGGGCAATTTGGCTGTCATTAACGAATCTTTTGCAAAATAAGACCGGCTAAAGGTGGTAAATTAATAACGATGGAATGTGGCCGTTCTGCCCACGCTTGTGGCTCGCTATGCACTTCAACCGGCGTGGCAAAATTGCTGCCCCAATAGTATTCAGAATCTGAATTGAAAATCACTTTGTAACTGCCGGCTTCCGGTACTGCAACACGATAATTTTCCCGGGTGACCGGAGTAAAATTGAAAACCGATACGACACAATCCTGTTCCGTTTTACGTATAAAACTCAGTACGGATTGCTCATGGTCATGACAATCCAGCCACTCAAAGCCGCGTGATTCAAAATCAAACTGATGCAAAGCCGGTGTGTCTTTATACAGCTGGTTTAAATCAGTAACCAACAGCTGCAAACCCTGATGTGGTGGGTAGTCAAGCACATACCATTCCAGCTGGCCGTCATAATTCCATTCGCTGCCCTGACCAAATTCCAGACCCATGAACAATAACTTTTTGCCGGGATAGCAGTACATAAAGGTATATAGCAGCCGCAAATTGGCAAATTGCTGCCACTCATCCCCGGGCATTTTGTAGCGCATTGAGCCTTTGCCATGGACCACTTCATCATGAGAAAACGGTAAGACAAAATTTTCGGTAAACGCATACAACAGTCCAAATGTCAGCTGATTATGCTGATAACGCCGATGAATAGGATCTTGTTTCATATATTCTAGGATGTCGTGCATCCAACCCATATTCCACTTCATCGAAAAACCAAGACCACCAATATCAGTAGGCCGTGACACCATCGGATAGGAAGTTGATTCTTCAGCAGCGATTATGCAGCCCGGATGCGCCTGATGCAGCACCATATTGACTTGTTTAAGAAAATCAATCACTTCCAGGTTTTCACGGCCGCCATGACGGTTAGGCAGCCATTCACCTTCTTTACGGGAATAATCCAGATACAGCATCGATGCCACCGCATCAACTCGCAGTCCATCAATATGAAATTCTTCCAACCAGAAAAAGGCACTCGATAACAAAAAGTTACGGACTTCATTACGGCCGTAATTAAAGATCAGTGTACCCCAGTCCTGATGTTCACCCAGACGTGGATCTTCATGTTCGTAGAGTGCTGTGCCATCAAACCTGGCCAGACCATGCGCATCTTTGGGAAAGTGGCCGGGGACCCAGTCAAGCAAAACGCCAATATCATTCTGATGGCACAAATCGACCAAATAACGGAATTCATCAGGTGTTCCGAATCGGCTGGTCGCCGCGTAATAACCTGTCGTCTGATAACCCCAAGACATATCGAGAGGATGTTCGGTTACCGGCAATAATTCGATATGGGTGAAACCCAGATTTTTGACATAGGGCACCAGAGTTTCAGCGAGCTCACGATAGCTGTAAAAGCGGCCATCAATATGCCGTCGCCAAGAGCCCAAATGCACTTCATAAACACTATGTGGGCTATGCAGCCAGTCACTGCGTTCACGCTTGTCCATCCAGTTATGATCTTGCCACTGGTATTGGCTGTTAAACACTTTCGATGCGGTTCCGGGGCGTAGTTCACTGCCTTGACCGTACGGATCCTGTTTTAAATGCAGGCTGCCATCGTGATGGTTACGAATTTCAAACTTATATAAATCACCGACTTGTAAGTCCGGTATAAATAGCTCCCAGACGCCGCTGCCACCACGCACGCGCATCGGGTGTCTGCGTCCATCCCATTTATTGAAATTGCCAACAACGCTGACACGCTGCGCATTGGGTGCCCAAGTGGTGAATAAAACCCCTGCAACGCCATCGACGGTTTTTAGATGCGCACCGAGCATCCGATAGGCATGCCAATGACGGCCTTCGGCAAATAAATGCAAATCGTATTCAGAGAGTTGCGGTGCAAAGCTGTAGGGATCAAACTGACGCTGCTCGGTTTTATCTTTTAATTTTTTAACCAGCGCATAGGGGCGTTTTAATTTGCCGGGCTGACCACGCCATTCAAATATATCGGTGCCGGGCAAACGGGTAAGAACATCACCATTTTCTATTGCAACAGCATCACAATCTGGTAAAAAAGCGGTCAATATTGCTTCACCATTTCTCTCATGCAATCCGAGTATTGAAAACGGGTCATGATGGCGCGCTTCAATGATTTTTTGCTGGTCGGCTGTCAACTTACTTTCAAAAATCTTTGGCATACTATCCTTCACCATTTTTTTATTGCTCAGTAGGTCGCCATTGTGGCAGGCTTGAACTCATTACAACACACTTTACAGGCATCAAGCCGGAGAGATTGGATATGTCCAAAAATAATAGCACGCGTTTTGTCAGTCGTCTTACCCGGGACACACTGGCACTGATTTTGGCTGGTGGCCGTGGTTCCCGGTTAAAACAGTTGACGGACTGGCGTGCCAAACCTGCCGTACCTTTTGGCGGTAAATTTCGCATTATTGACTTTCCATTGTCCAATTGTGTTAACTCTGGTATCCGCCGGGTGGGAGTATTAACGCAGTACAAAGCACATTCATTGATCCGGCATATTCAACAGGGCTGGGGCTTTATGAGCGGTGCTTTTGGTGAATTTGTCGAATTATTGCCAGCTTCACAGCGTACTGCTAAGGGCTGGTATACCGGGACTGCGGATGCGGTCTATCAGAATATCGATATTTTGCGTAATCATGGTCCAGAATATGTATTGATTCTCGCCGGTGATCACATTTATAAAATGGATTATGGCGACATGTTGGCTGAACATGTCGCGCAAAATGCAGATATGACTATTGGTTGTATTGAAGTGCCAATTGATGAAGCCAAAGCATTTGGCGTGATGTCAGTTGACGTTAACCGACGGATTGTTGCCTTTAACGAAAAGCCGGCTGAACCGACGCCGCTTCCGGGGCGTGATGATGCGGCGCTCGCATCAATGGGTATTTATATTTTTAATGCGGCATTCCTATATGAGCAACTGATTAAAGATGCTGACTCGCCAAAGTCGACCCATGATTTTGGTCACGACATTATTCCCAGTCTGATTAAGCATTACAAAGTGATCGCATTTCCTTATAAAGATGTCCAGGGTAATGACCCGGGGTATTGGCGCGATGTTGGTACTATCGATGCCTTTTGGTCAGCGAATTTGGAATTGATTGGTGTGACACCGGAATTAAATCTTTATGATGATGAATGGCCAATTTGGACTCACCAGGCTCAACAACCTCCTGCGAAGTTTGTCTTTGATGATGATGACCGGCGTGGTATGGCAGTTGATTCGATGGTTTCAGGTGGTTGTATTATTTCCGGCTCTACCGTCCGCCATTCAGTATTGTTCTCTAATGTCGAAGTACATAGTTTTAGTGTTATTGAAGATTGTGTGGTGTTACCGGATGTCAGTATCGGTCGTCACTGCCGACTGAAAAAAGTCGTTTTGGATAAAGGCTGTATTATTCCGGAAGGCACGATAATCGGTGAAGATCCGGTTGCTGATGCCAAACGCTTTGAAGTATCCCCCAATGGTGTCGTTTTGGTGACGCCTGAAATGTTAGGTCAAAATTATCGTTATGTCCGCTAAATTAAAAGTCGTTTTATGCTGGCACATGCACCAGCCTCAGTACAGTGAACCAATGGGTGGCATGTATCAGCTACCCTGGACTTATCTGCATGCCATGAAAGATTATGCCGATATGGCCTGGCATCTGGAAAATGTGCCTGAGGCGAGGGCTGTGATCAATTTTGCGCCGACCTTGCTTGAGCAAATTGATGATTATGACCAGCAACTGAAAGGGCGTTTTAAGGGTACAGGACGTTTAAAAGATCCATTGTTAATTGCGCTGGATTCGCCTGTGCAACCAGCGCATGCAGGTGAACGCCGTAAATTAATTAATGCCTGTCTGCGCGCCAATGAAGAAAAGCTTATTACACCGTTTCCGCAGTTTTCACGACTGGTAGAAATTGCACGATGGGCATTGGAACAAACCGAACGTCTGCGGTATCTAAACGAGCAGTTTCTGGTTGATTTACTGGTTTGGTATCACTTGGTGTGGATGGCTGAATCAGTGCGTCGCAGTGATATCCGTATTCAGGCATTGATGAAAAAAGGTCAGTTTTTTACCTTTCACGACCGGCGTCAACTGATGACCGTAATAGGTGAAATTCTCAATGACTTGATTCCGCGTTATCGTCGTTTAGCGGAAACCGGCCGTGTTGAATTATCGGTAACGCCGTATGCACATCCGATAGTACCGCTGATGCTCGATATTAATTCGACACTGGAAGCCATGCCTGATGCCCCCCTCCCGGCAGTGACCCATTATCCGGGAGGTGCGCTGCGGGCTGACTGGCATATGGAAGAAGGTCTGCGTGTATTTGAGTCGTTTTTCGGTTTTCGGCCGAAAGGCTGCTGGCCATCAGAGGGTGCGATTTCTGCTGAAACAATGCCATTAATTGCGAAACATGGCTTCAGCTGGACGGCGACCGGTGAAAACGTATTGCGCAATAGTCTTAACAGATCCGAAATGCCAGATGCCAATATCCATAAACCTTATCGACTGCAAGATCAGCCGCCGGCTTGTTTTTTCCGTGATGATGGATTGTCCGATCTGATTGGTTTTACCTACACCAAGTGGGGTGCTGAAGATGCAGTTAATGACTTTATCCATCACCTGATGAATATTAAGGCTAATACTGAAGACGACAAAGACAGGGTAGTATCGGTCATTCTTGATGGTGAGAATGCTTGGGAATATTACTCCTACAATGGCTATTACTTTCTGCAAAATCTTTATAAACGTCTGGTGGCGCACCCTGAGATTGAGTTGTGCACATTTTCTGATTGTCTTGATGCCGGCGTTGAGCCGGGCAACCTGCCAGAAATGGTGGCCGGTAGCTGGGTTTACGGCAGCTTTTCAACCTGGATTGGTGATACTGATAAAAACCGTGGCTGGGATCTGCTTAGCGAAGCCAAGCAGATTTACGATCAAGTGATGGCATACAGTGAGTTTGATGATGATACGCAGCAAGCCATTGATCGACAATTAGCGATTTGTGAGGGTTCAGACTGGTTCTGGTGGTTTGGCGATTATAATTCAGCTGAAAGTGTCAGTGACTTTGAGCGTTTATACCGTCTGCATTTATCAAATTTATATCAAATGCTGGGTCAGGAAGTACCGCAGAAATTATCTGAGGTTGTATCATTGGGCGGAGGCATGGCGGCTGAGCAGGGCGGCACAATGCGTCGTGGCGGTTGAGCATGAAACAGGCCAAAATTTTTGACCAGCGTCGCTGTGGGATTTTATTGCACATTACCAGCTTACCGTCTGCTAATTTAGGTAAGGATGCCTATCGGTTTGTCGATTTTTTGCAGCAGGCAGGGGTTACCGTTTGGCAGATGTTGCCTTTAGGTCCGACCCATAGTGATGGTTCACCATATCAATGCCTTTCAGCACATGCCGGTAATATTCGCCTTATTAGCATCGAAAAAATTCGCAATCAACCATGGTGTGATGCTGACGAACTGCCGGGTGGCAAGATTTCTACACAAATTGCATTGGCTTATCGCCAGTTTATGGCGAAAGCCGCTGAAGGTTTACAGCAGGATTTTGCAAACTTTTGTGAAGATCAGGCTTATTGGCTTGATGATTATGTGTTGTTTCGGGAAATTCGTCATTTACAGCATTCCACTGCATGGTTTGACTGGCCTGCGGCCCTGCGTGACCGACAACCTGCGGCACTGGCCGAGATCCGTCAGCAGCGACTTGAATCCCTGCAAATTCGTCGTTTTGAACAATTTATATTCCACAGTCAATGGCAGGCACTTAAAACCTACGCTAACCAGCGCAATGTGAAATTGTTTGGTGACATGCCGATTTTTGTTGCGCATGACAGTGCTGATGTCTGGGCGAATCCGAAATTATTCACACTGGATAAAACCGGCCAACCGGAAAAAGTGGCAGGTGTACCCCCTGACTATTTTTCTGAGACTGGGCAGCGTTGGGGTAATCCACTATATCGCTGGGAGCAACATATCGACAGCGACTTTGCATGGTGGATTCAAAGGCTGCAAACCCAATTAAATTCCTTTGATCTGATTCGTATCGATCATTTCCGTGGTTTTGATGCCTGTTGGGAAATTCCCGCCAGTTGCGATACGGCAATTGAAGGTCACTGGGTTAAAGCACCTGGCGCTGCATTATTTACTGTGTTGCTAAGTCACTTTAAAGAACTGCCTGTAGTCGCAGAAGATTTGGGCATCATCACTGATGAGGTCAATGCCTTACGAGAACAGTTTGCCATGCCCGGCATGAAAATTCTGCAATTTGCTTTCGGCGGTGATGCCAGTAATCCCTATCTGCCACATCAGCACAGTGAAGATAGTGTCGTTTATACCGGCACCCATGATAATAACACCACATTGGGCTGGTATCAGGCACTGGATGAGGGTGCGAAAAATCATTTGCATCAATATGTCGGGCCAAATAATGAAGAGATGCCATGGCTGCTGAATCGTTTGGCTTTACAGTCAGTATCTTCTCTGGCGGTATTACCAATGCAGGATGTGTTGGCGCTGGACGCTACTCATCGGATGAATGTGCCGGGGACAACTGAAGATAACTGGCGGTGGCGGTTTCACTGGGATATGTTGCCGGCCGATTGTGCTGAGAGATTACGCCATTTGAATGGACTTTATGGACGCTTGTTGATAAACGATACGACGTAATTGATAGCATCAGCCACAAATTACTGGGACCAGTAAATACCGCCCAAAATGCTGGCACGATGTGCACCAGTAACAGACGGGATACTGCCGCTTTGCCGGTTGATTGTTCGGGAGGCTAACCAGGCAAAAGCACCGGCCTCAATGAAATCTACATCCATGCCATATTGATTAGCTTTGTCTACGACAATAGACGGCAATTTTTCCTCTAAGGTCCGCATTAGTTGGGCATTGTGGGCACCGCCACCGCAAATAACTGCTCGCTGACAATCGGGCGCATACTGGTTAATTGCCTCAGCAATGGATGTTGCCGTCAGCGTTAATAATGTGGCTTGAATATCTTCAGCGGCATAAGACTGTTTTGATCTTGCGAGGCGTTGCTGTAACCAATCAAGATGAAATAATTCCCTGCCGCTGCTTTTAGGAACCGGCAATGAAAAATAAGCTTCGTCGATCAAATGTTCTAATAGCTCATTATTACATTTACCTGAAGCAGCCCAGTCACCATTAGCATCAAAGGGCTTACCCAGCTGATTTTCAATCCAAGCGTCCAGCAAGGTATTCCCTGGGCCGGTGTCAAAACCCAGTATAGCTTTACTTTTATCGGCGGGTAAAACAGTGATATTGGCAATGCCACCGATATTTACAATCACCCGATTTTCAGTTTTATGGCTGAACATCTCTTCGTGAAAACCGGGCACCATCGGTGCACCTTGTCCACCGCAAACCATATCACGTTGACGCATATCAGAGACCGTAGTGATACCGGTTAATTCGGCAATAAGATTAGCATTGCCTATCTGCATGCTGAAAGGACGGATAGCTTTAGGTGCATGATAAATCGTCTGACCATGACAACCGATGGCGGTAATCTCAGATGGTTGACACTCTGCCAACGACAGTAGGTTTAAAACGGCTTCAGCATATACGTTGCCAAGGGCCATATCCAACTCGCCGAGTTCTTGCAAATTACACCTTGGCCGTTTAATAAGCTGATGAATTGCTGAACGTATGGCTGTTGGATACGCATAAGTCTTTGCTGCCAACAGTCGGGGCCTTTGGTTGGCTTCAATATCCAGTAAAGCGGTATCAATTCCATCAACACTGGTGCCGGAAATGACACCAACAAATAAAGCCATTAGTCGATATTTAAAGCGAGGGTTGGGATCCGTACATTGTTTAACCGTGCCATCAACGGTTCAGCAAGACTGGCAAACTGTTGACGATATTGCTCAGGCAGTGCTTCTGCTTTAGGCAGCTCTACAGTCAATGGGTTTTTATGAACACCGTTCACCCGAAATTCATAATGCAGGTGCGGTCCTGTCGCCAAACCACTACTGCCAATATAACCGATAACATCTCCCTGACTAACTCGTTGACCAACTTTGATCCCGGATTTGTAGCGAGACATATGGGCAAATAAAGTTGTATAGCGGCCACCGTGCGACAGAATTACGGTACGACCATATCCGCCTTTATTGCCGACAAAACTGACTTTACCGTCACCGGTGGCAAGAATAGGTGTGCCAGTCGCCGCAGCATAATCAACACCACGATGTGGTCGGTTGGTTTTTAAAACCGGATGTTTCCGGTTGGGATTAAAGCCTGAGCTGATACGGGAAATAGGGACCGGCGTACGGGTAAAAGCTTTACGCATACTGGCACCCTCTGGGGTGAAATATTGGCTGCGACCTTCGCTATCAGTGAAGCGCACAGCTCGGAATGACTTGCCACGATTGGTGAACTCTGCGGCAAGAATTTCGCCATCGTCAATCTTTTCGCCATCAAGATAGTTTTCGTTATAAATCACTTTAAAACTATCGCCTTGACGCAGATCCAAAGCGAAATCGACATCCCAACCAAATATATGGGCCATCTCCATGATGAGTTTGTCCGACATGCCTGCTTTCTGCCCATCGACAAACAGGGAACTTTGAATTTCACCGCCTACGATTTGCTGGCGTTTCTCGATTTCGCGTTCGTGCGTTTCGGCAACAAAGCCTTCATCAACAGCGCTTAATGAAAACGTCTTCACTGGATCAAGTTGTAGTTCGAGAACAACCAGGTTTAATGATTCATCACTTTCTGCAGGTTCAAGCCCAACTCTAAGCAATTGACCCGGTTTAAGGTTTAATAAAGGCTTGGCCTCCTCGACTTGGGCAACGTTAAACACATCACCGGCTGTTAAACCTAAACGCGGAAAAACCAAAGATAAATTATCGCCCGGGGCAATTTCAACTTCTCGCCAGTCAAGCTTTGTTTCTACTGAGTCGCTGGTTTCGATGGTGTTGTCGCTGATATCATCGATAAGCGTATCGCTGAGTAAATGTAGTTTTTCAACAGCTTCCGCATCATGATGAAAATCGTTATCGGTTATAGTTGCGTTATCAAATGGCTCATCTGATTGGATAGACGTTTTGATACTACTGTCAGAGACGGGTGTAGCAGCTGTTCTGGTGACAGGCATTGCCAGTTGATGCATTTCCTGTTTTAGTTCAGGTAGTTTAATGACCTGACTTTGGCTGGTAGCAACCGGCTCGTTAGTGGCCAAAACCATTGTTGTCAAAAAGATACCGGCAAGTGCCAGAACTGAAACAAATATGAAGTGCCGGTTTTTATGCGGCGTCATCCGCTCGGACTTGAAGATACGTGTCTGCTGGGAAGGGCTCAGAAGTCTGTTGCGTTTCTTCATGGGCAGTCTCGATAAAAATAAATTCGTTCAATTCTCGCAGCATTTGATGAGAATTGAAACCCCTTTGATAAATGGTCTTGTGGTAACATCTTCGGCCAATTAAAAACCCCTGGAGAGCAGTCATGATCCCTGTGCAAGAGGCGATGGCCGAAATTCGTCGCGGTGCTGAAGAAATTCTGGTCGAAAAAGAGCTTATTGAAAAACTTGAAAAAGGCCAGCCACTTCGGATAAAAGCGGGATTTGATCCTACAGCACCTGATTTACATCTCGGCCACACAGTGTTGCTGAATAAGCTTCGCCAATTCCAAGAAATGGGTCACGAAATTTTATTTTTAATTGGTGATTTTACCGGCATGATCGGTGACCCAACGGGTAAAAATGTTACCCGTCAGCCGCTTACGCCCGAAAAAGTCAAAGAAAACGCTGAGACCTATCAGCAACAGGTTTTCAAAATTCTGGATCCGCAAAAGACGCAGGTGGTATTCAACTCACATTGGATGAATGACATGTCGGCTGCCGATATGATTCGCCTCGCGTCGAATCACACCGTTGCGCGGATGCTCGAGCGTGATGATTTTCATAAGCGCTACACCAGCAATCAGCCGATTGCCATTCATGAATTCCTATATCCATTAATACAAGGCTATGATTCGGTTGTATTGGATGCCGATGTGGAGTTGGGCGGTACCGATCAGAAGTTTAATTTGCTGATGGGCCGTGAACTGCAAAAAGCCTATGGCAAACCACAGCAATGCATTCTGACCATGCCGATTCTTGAAGGATTGGATGGTGTTCAGAAGATGTCTAAATCTCTTGGTAACTATATAGGAATCAACGATAGTCCCAAAGAGATCTTCGGCAAACTGATGTCGATTTCTGATGATTTGATGTGGCGTTATATTAATTTGCTTAGTTTCCAGACGGTCACACAGATTGCGGATCTGAAACAGCAAGTGAATGATGGCCGTAATCCGATGGAAGTTAAAAAAGATTTTGCAGTTGAAATTGTTGCGCGCTTTCATGGTGATGTGGCCGCGCAGGACGCACGACAGGGGTTTGAAAATCAATTCAAAAAAGGTGAGCTGCCTGACAATATTCCCGAGTTGAACTTGGCAACTGGTGCAGAAGGGTTGTTGATTGCCAATTTATTGAAAGAGGCCGGATTAACTGCCAGTACCTCTGAAGCTCTGCGAATGCTTAAACAAGGGGCCGTAAAAGTCGATAATGAAAAATGTGATGATAAAGATCGTCTTTTTCTGGTCGGCGCAAAACATCTCATTCAAGTTGGCAAACGAAAATTTGCCCGCGTTAGTATTAGTTAAAATATTGACTGGTGCTATTAGATATTTGACGTCAAGAACCAGAAGAAGCCCTTTGGCTGATAAGTATCGCTAGCACAAGTCAGACTTGGAAAAATGGCATACATCAAAATAAGTTGGAATTACTAAACGCCCCAACGATCATCGCCCAGCGTACATGCCAAAGCATTTCTACTTTGGCGCCGTAGAAACCAAGTACAAACGCACTCATCAGCAGAAAATCAAGGTGTGTCTTAAGTCCATGCAATAACCGTTTTAACTAAGAAAATACCTTATTGCTGTTTATCTCACACAGCAGCAATTGGCCTGCAGTCGCCTCGTAATTAATGAGTTCGATTTATCAGCACCTGAACATTACCGAAATTGCCATTCAATCCGATCTCAGCAATATGGCACATTTCAGCCATAATTTTCGTTATGCCTATGGTGGCCTCTTCCCGGGATTACCGTATTCAAAATAAAAAAATAAGCCTAGATTCAACGCCATCGTTGAAGATTACAGTTGAATTATTAACCCGTGCTCTAGCTGGAGATGAAAAAATTACTCAATATTTCATAAGGCTAGCGAAAGAAGTCTGTGATCAGGAATAAATTCCTGTTGACGTGGGTGTTTATGGCTGTAGAATGCCCACCTTCGCTTCAGTTGAAGCGGTTGGTGGTAAAGGCTTTACAAGCAATTAACCATTGACACTGAAGCGAGTGTCTGTATAATTCTCGCTTCTTTGCCGGCAGGTACTGGCAAACGCTCTTTAACAAACTGGTATCAAGTAATTTGTGTGGGTACTTGCGTGGAAATGTTTCTTGGAAATATTTGACGCTGAGTATTCGCTAAG
>JAWWAG010000064.1:0-11568 GCA_033721795.1 Methylophaga sp.
AGCTCTCTTAACCGGTTAGAGTTGGAGCTATTGGTCGAGCCCACCACCAATACCAAATCACAATCTGCTGCCAATCGTTTTACAGCATCCTGACGATTTTGGGTGGCATAACAAATATCATCTTTACCGGGACCAACGATATTGGGAAATCGTTTGCGCAGCGCATCAATCACAATCGCCGTATCATCAACTGAGAGTGTCGTTTGGGTCACAAACGCCAGATTATCCGGGTCTTTGACGGTTAACCGCGCAACATCTTCAGGCGACTCAACGAGATACATGCCACCCTGCTCAGCCGTATATTGCCCCATCGTGCCTTCCACCTCAGGATGACCGGCATGGCCAATTAAGATACATTCCCGGGCGACTCTTTCATGCCGGGCAACTTCCATATGCACTTTGGTAACCAACGGACAGGTAGCATCAAATACTTTGAGTCCGCGCTGTTTGCCCTCATTTTGCACCGCCAGCGAAACACCGTGAGCACTGAAAATCAGTGTGGCATCATCTGGTACATCAGACAATTCCTCGATAAATACCGCCCCTTTACTGCGCAGATCTTCAACGACAGTGCGGTTATGTACGACTTCATGACGTACGTAAATCGGTGCGCCAAATAAATCCAGTGCCCGCTCAACAATATCAATTGCCCGATCCACGCCGGCACAAAAGCCACGCGGATTAGCCATCAACAATTTAGTCATTTACAACACCGCCTTAGGGTAGGAGCCCAGCACTCGGAACATCGATGACTCGCTTTCCAGTTTTTTTAATGCCGTGGCAACCGCGCTATCCTGACTGTGACCCTCAATATCAATAAAAAACACGTATTCCCAAATACCTTTTCGTGATGGCCGTGATTCAATACGGCTCATACTGATGCCGCTTTCCGCCAGAGGCTGCAATAAATTCTGCAGCGCACCAGGCTTGTTTTTTGTTGACACCAGTAAGGCCGTTTTGTCGTCACCACTAGGGCCAACATCTTGTGAACCAATCACCAAAAAGCGTGTGGTATTACCCACTTCATCTTCAATATTATTGGCCAGAATATTCAGCTGATAAATTTCAGCAGCGCGATTTCCGGCAATCGCAGCACAATTTACCCGCTCTTTGGCTACCCGTTTGGCGGCTTCAGCATTACTATTGACTGGCACTTGTTCTGCATCCGGCAAGTTTTCTGTGAGCCAGTGACGGCATTGCGCCAATGCTTGCGGATGAGCATAAACCTTATCTATATCAGAAAGTTGCGACGCATTACTCAATAAATAGTGATGGATTCGTAAGGTAACTTCACCATTAATTTTCAGTGATGAACTGACAAATCTGTCAAGCGTATGGCTGACCATACCTTCGGTAGAATTTTCGACCGGCACAACACCATAACAAGCCTGACCAGTTTCAACGCTGTGAAAAACATCCGCAATCGTACGCATCGTTTGTAATTGTACGGAACCACCAAAGTGCTTTAAAGCCGCCGCCTGCGTAAAAGATCCCTCCGGGCCAAGGTAGGCAATACGTAGCGGTTTTTCAGCTGCCAGACAAGCTGACATGATTTCGCGAAATAACCGCGCCATTTCGGTATTTGATAATGGCCCGGCATTACGTGCCATCACGTTACGCAAAATCATCGCTTCACGCTCAGGACGGTAAAAATCGCTCTGATCACCAACCGACTGTTTAATTTCAGCTACCTGATGCGCCAGCGCCGTTCGCTCGTTGAGCAATGCCTGAATTTTTTCATCCACTGCATCGATTTGCTGTCTCACGACTTGCAAGGCTTTTTGTTCTGACATGCTTAACCGAACCTGCGCTCGAATTCCGCCATAAAGGCAATCAGTTTATCCACCCCGGCTTCCGGCATCGCATTATAAATACTGGCGCGCATACCGCCCAAATCACGGTGGCCTTTCAGTGTCAGTAAACCCTCTGCTGCGGCCATTTGCAAGAACGGCTTATCCAGACTGCTGTCAGCCAGGGTAAACGGAATATTCATCCACGAGCGATGTTGAGGATCGACCGGATTGGCATAAAAACGACTGCCATCAATGGCAGCATAGAGTTTGCGTGCTTTACGGGCATTAATTTCACCCATTGCCGCTAAACCACCTTGTTGTTTAAGCCATTTAAACACCAGCCCAGCCAGATACCAGCTGTAGGTTGCAGGTGTGTTAAACATTGAGCCATTGGCATCATGAATTTTGTAGTCAAACATTGTGGGCGTGCCCGGCAATGTCTTACCCACTAAATCACGACGGACAATGACAATACATAAACCCGCCGGACCGATATTTTTCTGGGCGCCGGCATAAATCAGACCAAATCGGTTGATATCGACCGGTCGTGACAACAGTGTCGATGACATATCAGCCACCAGCGGTGCATTACTCATCGCCGGAATATCGTGAAATTCGACGCCGTGAATGGTTTCATTTGGGGTGTAATGCAGATAAGCGGCTTTTTCAGACACCTGCCAATCAGCAAAATCCGGAATGGTCGTATAATTAGATGACTTGGCATCAGCGACAACATTAACGTTACAGTACTTGCCGGCTTCAGCGATGGCTTTTTCAGACCAGGCACCGGTATTGGCATAATCTGCACTGGTCGCATTTTGCAGTAAATTCATCGGGATCATCGAAAACTGACTCGATGCCCCGCCTTGCAAAAACAACACGGCATAATCATCCGAAATGCCCAGCAATTCACGCAAATCGGCTTCAGCGTGCAGGGCAATTTCGGTATATTCCGGTCCACGATGGCTCATTTCCATCACCGACATACCACTGCCACGCCAATCGAGCATTTCGTCGCGCGCTTGTTGCATGACCGCATCCGGCAACATGGCCGGACCGGCACTGAAATTATAGGCTCTCAAGGCTTATTCTTCTGTTAGGTCATCAGTCTCAGGTAAATCTTCGGCGTCCTCTTCTTCGACAACACGCTCAAGACCTACCAGTTTTTCATCTTTGGTCAGATTGATCAGTTTCACGCCCTGGGTATTACGACCGACCAGCGACACATGCTTGACCGGCGTTCTAACCAGTGTACCGCCATTGGTAATCAGCATGATCTGATCTTCATCATCGACCTGCACGGCGCCAACTACCTGACCATTACGGGCAGAGGTTTGGATAGAGATAATGCCTTGGCCCCCTCGGCCCTGAACCCGATACTCCTCCAGATTGGTGCGTTTACCAAAACCAAACTCGGTAGCGGTCAAAATCGGCCCTTCTGGACGGGCAATAATCAACGAAATAATCTTTTCGCCATCAGCCAATCGCATACCGCGCACACCGCGCGAGACCCGGCCCATCGAACGGACATCGGTTTCCGGGAAACGGATGACTTTACCGTTGCTGCTGAACAGCATGACATCAGACTGGCCATCAGTCAGCGCGACATCCACCAATACGTCATCTTCTTTCAAATCGACAGCAATAATGCCGTTGGCACGTGGCCGCGAGTAATCAACCAGTGGTGTTTTCTTAACCGTACCGCTGGCCGTCGCCATAAAGATAAATTTATCGGCTTCAAATTCCCGGATCGGCAATACCGCATTGATCCGCTCGCCTTCTTCTAATGGCAGCAGGTTAACAATCGGTTTGCCCCGCGCGGTTCGGCCGCCCTGTGGCAATTCATAGACTTTTTTCCAATACACCTTACCGGCGCTGGAGAAACACAATAAGGTGTCATGGGTATTGGCAATAAACAAATGCTCGACAAAATCTTCGTCTTTCATCGACGTCGCGGCTTTACCTTTACCACCACGACGTTGTGCCTGATAGGTATCAAGCTGCGTAGTTTTCGCATAGCCAGTGTGTGACAGGGTCACGACCATTTCTTCTTCGCAGATCAAATCTTCCAGTGTCAGATCCAAATGCGTATCCAGAATTTCGGTACGACGTTCGTCACCATATTCTTCTTTAATTGAAACCAGCTCTTCACGAATAACGGCCATCAAATTATCGCCATCACTCAAAATCGCCAGCAAATCACGGATCTGATCCAGCACCTCACGGTATTCTTGCAGGATCTTGTCTTGTTCCAGACCAGTCAGGCGATGCAAACGCATGTCCAGAATGGCTTGCGCCTGCACTGGCGACAAATAATATTTGCCATCAACCAGACCAAACTCATCAGCTAAATCTTCGGGACGTGAAGCTTCTGCTCCAGCAGCACCCAACATTTCCAGAATCATTTCACTGCGCCAGCCTTGTGAGACCAGTGCATCCTTGGCTTCAGCCGGGTTGGGTGAAGCTTTGATGAGCTCAATCACTTCATCTATGTTGGCTAACGCTGTCGCCAAACCTTCTAATATATGGGCGCGCTCGCGGGCCTTACGCAACTCGTAAATAGACCGGCGGGTCACTACTTCACGGCGGTGACGAATAAAGGCTTGCAGGATCTGCTGTAAATTCAGCGTACGTGGCTGACCATCGACGATCGCCACCATATTGATACCAAATACCGTTTGTAACTGGGTTTGCTGGTATAAATTGTTGAGAATAACTTCGGGGACTTCTCCGCGTTTCAGCACCACTACCATGCGCATACCGTCTTTATCAGACTCATCGCGCAGCGCTGAAATACCTTCGATTTTTTTCTCTTTAACCAGCTCGGCGATTTTTTCCAGCAAGCGGGCTTTATTTACTTGGTAAGGCAGCTCATTCACCACGATGCTTTGCTGACCTGTCGCCTCATTGGTTTCAATTTCAGCGCGGGCCCGCATATAAACGCGACCACGACCTGTTGCATAGGCTTCAGCAATACCGCGGGCACCGTTGATCATCGCAGCGGTCGGGAAATCAGGTCCCGGCACATGCTCCATCAGGCCAGCAATATCAATTTCCGGATTATCAATCATCGCCACGCAGGCATTGAGGATCTCGGTCAGATTATGCGGCGGAATATTGGTCGCCATCCCCACAGCGATACCAGAAGACCCATTAACTAATAAAGCAGGGATTTTGGCAGGCAGAACGGAGGGTTCAGATTCAGATTCGTCGTAGTTGGCAACAAAATCGACGGTTTCTTTATCCAGATCGGCAAGCATTTCATGGGCAATTTTGGCCATGCGTACTTCGGTGTAACGCATCGCTGCCGGTGGATCACCATCGACCGAACCAAAGTTACCCTGCCCATCAACCAGCATGTAACGCATCGAAAATGGCTGCGCCATCCGCACCATGGTATCGTAAACCGCAGTATCACCATGCGGGTGATACTTACCGATAACGTCACCAACTATACGTGCCGATTTTTTGTAAGAACTGTTCCAGTTATTACCGAGTTCGCGCATCGCATAAAGTACGCGTCGATGTACCGGTTTCAAACCATCCCGAACATCCGGCAGCGCCCGACCCACAATTACACTCATCGCGTAATCGAGGTAGGATTGTTTCATCTCTTCCTCAATGCCGATCGAGTCAAGTTCCAGAGCAATCTCAGACATGCAGTTTTCTTCCTAAAAAATGTGGCCGCGGGCGATTGTTACAAAAGAATGAATATTACCACTCTTGCCGATTTACTGCACGACTAAGGCAACGGCTAGGGTGACCCTGCCTTGTCAAAATAACCGCTTAAATCCAGCTCCAGTGTGGCGAGAATCTCTTCCAGACCATTTTTCCAGCCGGTTACCACCTCAGAAGGCCGGGTTTCATCAATGTCAGCATCAACACGAAAGCCGGTTTGAAACAAAAGCTTACTTTCAGCATCATCGCCCGCAGGACTTAAGAAAAACTGCATTTCTAATACCGCCAGTGGTGGATAGGCGGGTCGCGCATCACCATATAATTTTGTTAAGCCAGTTTCCAGCACCAAATCATGCGGCGCACTCTCGTCTGTCACCACTTTGCTGAACAGGCCACTTTTAGCTAACCAGCGCTCTAATTGCGCGGTAAACATGGCCTGTGGATTAGTTAATAATTCATGAGGCGGCTGCGGCTCATATTGGTTGTCGCCTACTCTGAACATCACCGTCGGCTGACGAAAATATGGCGCAACTCTAATGGGTTTAACCAGTAATACTCGATCTTTGGCAAATTCCGGTGCCACATTGCCACGATCCGCCTCGACAATATATAGGCGTGGTTGCGCATCATAATCTTCGGATTCACTGCCGCCGAAACCAAAACAGCCAGCCAGTAGAGTACTCAAAAACAACAAAAATATTTTTTGTGAGTAGTAGCGCACAGAAAACAAAACTCCTATAGAAATCGACTTTTAAAACATTTTTTTCAAATTACAACCGCTATCATGAACAGCAGTCGTTACCAATTCCAACAAACAGGAATGACCGTGAACAGAATTGCAAATTATATTCGTGAAATTTCCAACTTCCCGACACCGGGGGTAATATTTCAGGACATTACGCCTTTACTGCGTAATCCCCAGGCAATGCAACTTGCCGTTCAGGGCATGATACAGCCTTTTCAGGATCATCCGATAACTGCTGTGGCCGGCATGGAGGCGCGTGGTTTTATGTTTGGTGCACTCATTGCCCGAGAACTGAATGTCGGCTTCATTCCACTTCGCAAACCTGGCAAATTACCTTATGAAACTTACTGTGTTGATTATGATCTGGAATATGGCAGTTCAGCAATGGAAATTCATCGCGATGCGATTGTTGCCGGCGACAAGATTTTAATTGTTGATGATGTACTGGCAACGGGCGGTACGGCGCTCGCCAGTTGTCAGTTAGTCGAAACCTCAGGCGGTGATGTGGTGGGCTGTACATTCCTGATTGAAATCAGTGCCTTAAAGGGTCGCCAAAAGTTACATGAATACTCATTAAACAGCCTTATTCAAAGCTGAACCTGGTAAATCCGGCTCTGGCCACAGCGCCAGTAAATTCCGGCAAATTGTTTGATAATCATCGGTTCGGGTAACCGCAGAAATCATTGCGACACTTCCTACGCCGGTACTTTTAAGTAACCTTGCTCGCGGTAAATCAATTCCACCAATCGCGACCAACGGTGTTTCGCCTATTATTTGTAACCATTCGACAATCTTGCCGAGACCTTGTGGCTGCCATGGCATTAACTTACTGTCCGTCTCATAAATTGGTCCAAGTGCAATATAACTGGGATTAACGGTTAAAGCCCTGGCAAGTTCCCAATAGGAATGCGTGGAAACGCCAAGTCTTAGACCTTCTTTGGCAATTGCCTCTAGATCCGCATCCAATAAATCCTCTTGCCCCAGATGTACACCATAAGCTCCAGCATTAATCGCCTGCTGCCAGTGATCATTAATAAATAGGCGGCTATCGGGATATTTCTCAGCAATAGCGACCGCTTTGTTAATCTCAGTCTGGGTGAATGGTTTATCGTCAGTTTTAAGCCGTAACTGAATAGTGCGAATCCCTTCAGCAAAACATTTCTCAAGCCAGTCAACCGAATCCACCACCGGGTAAATGCCGAGATGCTGTGGACAAGGCGCAAATTCATTTTTTTCTGCGGTGGGTACGTCTGAGATGTATACCGCTGGCAAACTCGTCTTATTTAACTGTAGTGGCTGGTGCTGAAATAACCGATATGGACCAACACTTTGTGCTGCCAGATAGCCTTGATTTAAATAACTGCGGGCCAATACCACTGCCTCACGCATTACAAATTGCCGGGCTGAATACGTCGCAATGGCTGAGGCCAGAATGCAGCCAGTGCCCCTTACCTGAAAATCATAACGTGGCATTGATAAATAAAACTGCTCGTTAGCATCCTGATAATAATCGCTGCTTTGATGACCGCTGCCATGACCATCTTTGAGCAGGCAGGCTTTCATCCCCTTGGTCAGCAGTTTATTTATACCCTGACTGTCACAACTGCCCGCTAAATGCTGTAACTCCTGGCGGTTTGGTGTCAGCAAATCAACATAAGGCAATAAATGCTCAGTAATCACATCAATTACAGTACGATCTACGCCTTGTCCGCCGCTGCTCGCCGACAGTACCGGATCGAGCACTAACGGTAATGCATTTTGCTGCAAAAAAACAGCAATGATTCTGGCAATTTGTGCATTCGGTAACAGGCCGATTTTCACTGCGGCGATTTTAAAATCAGCTGTGCAACAGCGCAGTTGATTCATAAAATCATTTTCCGATAATGGATTAAGCGCCTTTAAGCCATCAGCCGTTTGCTCCGTCAGACAAGTAACCAACGGTACGGGATGCCCCCCACATTGCGTCACTGTCTGAATATCGGTAGTGATTCCAGCTGCCCCTTGCGGATCAAGGCCACCAATTAATAAAACCGCCGGTTTAGACATGTTGTTGCCATAACGGTTGATCCAATGTCGGTGTGCTCGGCTTGGCTTGTAAACGTTTCGGCATAATACCGGCCTCATAGGCAAGGCGACCTGCATTAATCGCTTGTTTAAAAGCCTGCGCCATCACTGAGGGTTCCAGCGCTTCGGCAACTGCGGTATTCAGCAAAATACCGTCATAGCCCAGTTCCATTGCCTGAACCGCATCAGAAGGTTTACCAATACCGGCATCGACCAGTAAATTTAATTCCGGCAGCCGTTCGCGCAATACCGTTAATGCATAAGGATTTAACAGACCCTGGCCGGTGCCAATCGGCGCGCCCCAAGGCATTAGAACCTCACAGCCCAGCTCAGCCAGTTTCTGACACAACACCAAATCGTCAGTGCAATACGGAAACACTTTAAATCCGTCTTTGATCAGTGTTTCAGTAGCTTCCAGCAAAGCAAACGGATCAGGTTGCAGATTAAAGCTGTCCCCGAGGACTTCCAGTTTTACCCAGTCAGTTTCAAATAATTCACGAGCCATTCTGGCTGTTTTGACGGCTTCGGCAGCGCTGTAACAACCGGCGGTATTGGGTAATAAATGACAGCTTAAATCTTGAATCATTTGCCAGAACGCTTGGCCATTAGCGGCATCACTGGCGGTTTGTCGGCGTAAAGAAACCGTAATGACTTCAGCACCTGATGCACGAATGGCATCACACATGATCTTCGGTGACGGATATAGCGCCGTGCCAATAAACAACCGGCTATTTAATGTCCTACCATATACATTCCAGGTACTTGTCTGCATATCAGCCTCCACTAATTGGTGACAGGATTTGGATGCGATCGCCTGCCTGAATTAAACATTGATCCAACGTGGTTTTGGGCACGACCGTATCGTTGACGACTGCGACAAAACACCCCTGATCCAATCCTTGCTGCGCCAGTATTTGAGCCAGATTCAAGCTGGCGGTTAACGCAACAGATTGATCATTAATCCAAATTTGCATTTCAGTTTGCATAAGCAACTGCCTCCTGCTGCGTATTTAATTGCAACAGCAATTCATTGATCATGACTGGCCCCAGTAAATAACCATGCCGGTAAAAACCATTTAATTGAAAGCCCCAGGATTGCCGTCTGAGTGCCGGTAAATGATCAGGAAAAGCCGGCCGGCAATGGGCGCGCATTTCCATCACGCGGGCTTCGGCAAACCCTTTATCAATGGTATAAAGCGCCGATAACAACTCCATGGCACTTCGCACACTGACCGGACTGCGATCCGCCGACTCAATTACTGTCGCGCCGATCACAAACTCATGATTTAGGCGTGGTGCTAAATAAATTGGATAACGCGGATGTACCAGACGCACACAATGTTGCAGTGAAACTTCCGGTGCCTGAACACGAACCACTTCACCGCGCACGCTGCGTAAATCCGCGATATCTTTGCGACTGCCATTGCCACGACAATCTATAGCCAAATCAAACTGCGAAAAGCCATATCCCAATGTCTGTGCGCAAACTGCTTCTAGGGTGTTTTCATCAATTTGTTCTATTGGCGCAATTTGCCGCCAGTCAGCATTTTTTTGCAGTAACTCACCGAGCAGCCGGAATAATCGCCGGTTATCAATACAAGCCTCATTTTCAAACCACAAAGCTTTACTGAAATTAGTAGACAATGCCGGCGACTGTTGTTGCAAAGCAACTTGATCCAACACCTGAAAATCACCGTTATCCAAAATATGCGAAGCGCGGCGCTGATACCGCCGAAATTCAGCCTCATCCCCGGCATGGGCAACCACCATCGTGCCTAATTGTGGCAGGAAAACCGGCTCAGCTAATTCCGTTACCCATTGTCGCCATATGGCCAGACTTTGTAAGCCCAAATCCCGTAACGCCCGCTCATCGCTAACGGCTTCAGTAAATGGCGCAATCATCGATGCGGCAACATAACCGGCACTGTCGGTACCGCTAAAATCGTCACTGGATAAAATCGTTACATTATGACCGTCAGCCAGCAACCGCCAAGCGGTTAGCCGGCCGATCAGGCCGCTGCCGATAATCAGATAGCGTCTCATTTCAGCGGGTTTACCGGCTTAAACCTGACGGTAAATTTTGCTGCCACCGGCCTTAAATTCTTCCGATTTTTCGGCAAAAGCTTCTTTGACGTCATGTGAGATTTTCATTGAACAAAATTTTGGCCCGCACATTGAGCAAAAATGTGCCACTTTGGCTTTGGGTTGCGGCAGCGTTTCGTCATGAAAAGCACGCGCCGTATCCGGATCCAGGCCAAGATTAAACTGATCTTCCCAACGGAACTCAAAACGCGCTTTGGAAATGGCATCATCACGGATTTGCGCGCCCGGATGAGCCTTGGCCAAATCCGCCGCATGGGCGGCAATTTTGTAGGTGATGATGCCGGTTTTGACATCATCTTTATTGGGCAGCCCCAAATGCTCTTTTGGGGTTACATAACAAAGCATCGCTGTGCCAAACCAGCCAATCATCGCCGCACCAATACCCGAGGTGATATGGTCATATCCCGGCGCAATATCCGTGACCAATGGGCCTAAGGTATAAAACGGTGCCTCTTTACAGACCTCTAATTGCAGATCCATATTTTCTTTAATTTTGTGCATCGGCACGTGACCCGGGCCTTCCACCATCACTTGCACATCATGTTTCCAGGCGATTTGGGTCAGTTCACCCAAGGTACGTAGTTCAGCAAACTGCGCCGCATCATTGGCATCTGCCTGACAGCCCGGGCGAAGACCATCACCGAGCGAAAAAGATACATCGTAGGCTTTCATGATTTCGCAGATCTCTTCGAAATGCGTATACAAGAAGCTCTCTTCGTGATGCGCTAAACACCAGGCGGCCATAATCGAACCACCTCGAGAAACAATACCGGTCACCCGATCTACCGACAGCGGAATATGCGCCAGACGCACACCGGCATGAATGGTGAAATAACTGACACCCTGCTCGGCTTGCTCGATCAGCGTATCGCGGAATACCTCCCAGCTTAAGTCCTCGGCAACGCCATTAACCTTTTCCAATGCCTGATACAATGGCACGGTGCCAATCGGAACCGGTGAATTACGGATGATCCATTCGCGGGTTTGATGAATATGTTTACCGGTCGATAAGTCCATAACGGTATCGCCGCCCCAGCGTGTGCTCCAAACCATCTTCTCGACCTCTTCTTCAATCGATGACGTGGTCGCAGAGTTACCGATATTGGCGTTGATTTTGACTAAAAAGTTACGACCGATAATCATCGGTTCAGCTTCAGGATGATTGATATTGGCCGGAATAATGGC
>JAWWAG010000065.1:0-11535 GCA_033721795.1 Methylophaga sp.
GCACCACCATCATTAAAGCTGGCTTCCATTTATAAAGGTATTGTGCCGTTTGTAATCATTCAACTCTTTGTGCTGAGTTTACTGATTGCCGTGCCGGACTTGAGCTTATGGCTGCCATCAATGATGGAGTGATTCAGGCCTCGTCAAAAGGGACTGGGTAAATCTCAGCGATCTGATGGCTACCTGACATCAGCATCATTAATCGATCCAGCCCCAGCGCGACACCACTGCAATCTGGCAGCCCACTCTGCATCGCGGTTAATAAATGCTGATCCACCGGCATAACCTGTAAGCCTTGTTGCTGACGCTGCAAATTATCTTTAGCAAAGCGGTCAGCTAATACAGCAGCCTCTAACAGCTCATCATAACCGTTGGCCAATTCCAGACCACCGGCATAAACTTCAAAGCGGGCGGCAACTTCTACGCCGTCATTATTTTGATAAGTTTTGGCGAGCTGCGCCTGACTGGCCGGAAAATCATAAACCATCACCGGCGTCTTACAGGCCTTAAAAGTCGGCTCAATCACTTCACTCATCAGCAATTCCAGCCAGCCATCCCGATCGCTTTGCCAATCCGGGGTTAAGCCGGAAATATTTGCCAACGCCAGTTGACTCAGGGTGTCGGTATTACATGCCATCACATCGATTGACAACACATCCTGAAAAGCTTGTTGATATGTCAGCTGCCTGGCAGGCGCTGAAGATAACAACTGTTGCAATAATGCATCGACCTCAGCCATTAAATCCTTGAAGGAAAAACCGGGTCGATACCATTCGAGCATTGTGAATTCCGGGCTGTGCATTCGCCCCGCTTCACCATTACGAAATACCGGACAAATCTGAAAAATTGGCCCGCTGCCAGCCGCCAGCAAGCGCTTCATGGAAAATTCCGGCGAGGTATGTAAATACAATGGTATTTGCTGGCTGCCCTGTTGAAATGCTGTCATAAAACTATTCAGGTAAGGCGCCGTTGGCGCAGCATGAGACAACACCGGCGTTTGCACTTCCAAGACCTTGCGCTGGGCAAAAAAATGGCGGACATCGCTGTAAAGCTGTGCCCGCCGTTTTAATAATGCTGGAATGTCTTTAACTTGCGTCATCTCTAAATTTTGGTGACGCAGGATTTTGTTTCAGTGCAAGGCGTTTTGCGCACGCAGAAAGGGAGCATATGCTTTATATGTGACCTTTTGAGTACGTAGAACAACGCCGCAATGAAGCAAAAGACAAAGTCACAATTATGATTTTGCGCGTTCTACATATGACGCACTGCGCGTATCCACCCGCAACACTTCACCAATCTCAATAAACAACGGCACCCGAACCACAGCGCCGGTTTCCAGGACGGCTGGTTTACCGCCACCACCTGATGTATCACCACGAACACCTGGATCTGTCTCGGTAACAGTCAGATTAACGAAATTCGGTGGCGTGACCAGCAACGGTGTGCCATTCCACAAGGTGACGGTGTAACTGTATTGCTCTTTCAACCAGTCTTTCGCTTCGCTGATGGCATTGGCATCGGCGGCAAACTGTTCGAAACTGGTTGGATCCATAAAATGCCAGAATTCACCGTCGTTATAAGAGTACTCAAGCTCCATTTCGACGACATCCGCACTTTCGACCGTTTCGTTCGATTTGAAGGTGCGTTCATTGACGCGGCCATTTTTAAGGTTTCGATACTTCACGCGGTTAAAAGCCTGACCTTTGCCGGGTTTAACGAATTCATTTTCAATAATGCTGCACGGATCGCCATCCAGCATGAATTTCATTCCGCCTTTAAATTCACTTGTACTAATAGTTGCCATGCAAACCTCTTTAAGGGACGATCGTCGCCTGTTTCTCAAAATAAACGCGCTATGATACCGCAATCCAACGCCGCCGTAATCTTTGCCGACTGGCAACAAGAACTCGCCAATGCCATTCATGATCCGGCTGAATTATTACGCCTTTTGGGGCTAGAACAGCAATTGGCAACGCTTGATACGACATTGCTGAAAAACTTCCCGCTGCGCGTGACGCAAAGTTATCTGAATAAAATGCAGTTTGGCGACGCTACCGATCCGCTGCTGCGTCAGGTATTTCCGCTCAGTGATGAGGGCTTGCCAGCTGAAGGTTTTAATCTGGATCCGGTTGGTGACCATCAAGCACTCAGCGCGCCCGGTATTTTACAAAAATATCAGGGCCGGGCTTTATTACTGACCACGGGCGCCTGCGCGATTCATTGCCGATATTGTTTTCGACGACATTTCCCTTACAGTGACAGCAATCCATTGGCCAGTCAGTGGCCACAAACGCTGGCAGCACTTAAAGACGATAAAAGTCTGACCGAAGTGATTTTCAGTGGCGGTGACCCACTGGTACTCAGTGATAATAAATTGACCACGATGATTGCCGATTTAGAAAAAATCCCGCATTTGAAACGACTGCGGATTCATACCCGTCTGCCGTTGGTATTGCCTAAACGGATCACAAACAAGTTGCTGAATACTTTGTCAGAAAGTCGTCTGCAAATTGTTATGGTAATTCATGCCAATCATGCCAATGAAATTGATGGTGAAACGGCCGGCGTTTTAAGCAGATTAAGGACTGCTGGTTGCCAGTTGCTCAATCAGGCCGTACTGCTGCGAGGTGTTAACGACAGCGCCCAGGCGTTGATTGAACTCAGTGAGCGGCTCAGTGATGTGCAGGTCATACCGTATTATCTGCACTTGCTGGACAAGGTTCAGGGCGCGCAGCATTTTGATGTGTCGCAATCAAGCGGCGAAGCACTGATTACGGAAATGCGCGCCGCCCTGCCCGGTTATCTGGTGCCGCGACTGGTTCGCGAAATTGCCGGCCAAGCCAGCAAAACGGTAATGGCCTGAATTAAGCTTTGGCAGCGGCTGCTTTGCCCCGTTTAGACATTGGCACATACTCACGCTCAGCATGACCCACATAAATCTGCGTCGGCCGGTAAATACGGTTATTAGCAATTTGTTCACGCCAATGGGCCAGCCAGCCTGCTGATCGTGCAACAGCAAATAAAGCGGTGAACTGATCTTCGGGAATCCCCATTTCCGAATACAAAATACCCGAGTAGAAATCAACGTTGGGGTAAACGCCTTTGTGGCCGAGGCGATCAGCACAGACTTCCTCCAGTTTCATGGCAACTTCAAACCTATCATCAAGCTGACCGCCACGCTCTTCAATTAACTGGGCCGTCAATTTGTGCAAAATCGTTGCCCGCGGATCTTTGACCTTATATTCCCGATGGCCCATGCCCCAGATAACTTCTTTGTTGGCCAGTTTTTTATCGACCCAGGCTTCGACCTTATCGGGTGAGCCGATTTCATGCAACATACCATTCACACGCTGATTGGCACCGCCATGTAACGGACCTGACAACGTGCCAATAGCAGCCGAAATAACGCTATAGGGCGAGGCTAAAGTAGAACCGGCAACCAGCGCCGCAAAGGTGGAAGCATTTAAGGTGTGTTCAGCATGCAGGATAAGACAGACATCCATAATCCTCGCCAACAACGTATCGGGCTCTTTGCCGGTGAACATATACAACAAATTCTCAGCGACCGATAAATCATCACGCGGATTAATCGGATCGTAGCCATGTCGCATGTGTTGCCACATGGCGACCAGTGGCGCCATTTGCGCAATGATATTGACCGTCATATTACGGACGTAATCTTTATCGACACAAACATCGGAATCAGTCAGACATTCGGTACCGGGATAAAACATACCCAAACTGGAAACGGCGGTTTGCAGCATATCCATTGGATGACCGGTATGCGGAAAATGCCGCATCATTTCACGGATGTGATATTTGATCCGATAATTGGCACGCAGTTGTTTTTGAAAGCGATTCAGGTTGGCTTTGGTTGGCAGTTCACCGTCCAATAACAGCAGTGTGGTTTCTTCAAATGTGCTGTTAGTTGCCAGCGTTTCCAGCGGATAACCGCGGTAGCTCAGGATGCCTTTTTCGCCATCAATAAAAGAAATCGCTGACTTGGTGGCCGGCACGCCTTCCAGACCGGGTAAAAAATCGCTCATCTACAACCTCATGTTTTTTCTGATGGGGGGCTTATCCAATAGCAGGCCATTATACCTGCTAAGCCCCATGACGCCATCCCGCGAACTCCAAGATGGAAACCGGCTTCAACCGAACATATCAGCCCAGATATTTTCCGCCCAGCCTTGTGCATATAGCGCTTCCTGTTCACTGGCTTTGTCAGACACGCCGCCACCGTCCATCGTCAGCATTTCACGTTGCTGCGTATCATATCGATAGACATTGGCTACGTGCATTGCCTGCGTATCGCTGACAAAGCTGTAGCAGGTATTACTGAATACCGGCTGGGCTGCCGGTGCTTGATCACGTAATAGACTGATAACAGCAGCGGCGCAGACTTTAGCCTGCTGATTGGCAATATGACCGGATTTCGGGGTTTTGGCTGCCACTGAATCACCAATGACATGGATGTTTGGCACCGCTGTCGATTCATAACTCAAAAAATCAACGTCACACCAGCGATTATCAATATTAATGACATCGGCCATGGCTGCCACGGCGCCCGCTTTTTGTGGCGGGATAACATTCAGCACATCAGCCTGATAATTATCAAACAGCGTTTCAACACGCAGCGCATCAACGTTGACTGATTCAACAGCACTGGTCGGCACATATTCAATCAAACCGGCATACTGGTTTTGCCACGCTTCGATAAACAGCGCTTTTTTAGAAATCACATCAGGATTGGCATCCAGCACCAGCATTTTACCGGTCGGATTATGCCGTTTTAAATACAAAGCAATCTGGCAGGCACGCTCATACGGGCCCGGCGGACAACGATATGGCGCTGCCGGAATGGTCATCACCACCTTGCCCCCTGCGGGCATAGACTGAATTTGCCGGTACAGCAACTCGGTTTGCGCGCCGGCTTTCCAGGCATGGGGTATTTTTTGCTGTGCAGCCGCGGTTCTCAGCATCGGCAGATTGTCATAATCAAACGCAACGCCCGGCGCCAGGATTAACCTGTCATAGGCAAATTTATCACCATTTTCGATATGAACCTGTTGTTTATCTCGGTCAATTGCCGTGACGGTATTTTGTACCCAGCGAATTGATGGCTGTGCTGCCAGCTGGTCGTAATGACGGGTTAAATCACTGAGATCACGCGTGCCACTCAGCACTAAGTTACTTTGCGGACAGGAAATAAACTGCCTGTTTTGTTCGATAACAGTGACATCAATATCCGGCGCCCATAATGCTAAATAACGGGCTGCCGTCGCGCCGGCATAACCACCGCCGATGATGACTACTTTCGCTTTTGAGGGTTTACCACAGGCATTTAAGCTAAGTGGTAAAGCGACTGCGACACTACCGGCAGCGGCCAATTGCAAAAAACGGCGACGGTCAGTTTGCATCAATGCGCTCCCTCGTTGTCGGTTCAGGCGACAAAATCTCCGGCTGCCTGTAAATCAGCATGATAGGACGAGCGTACCATTGGTCCGCTGGCCACCTGCTCAAAGCCCAATGATTTGGCAAATTCAGCCAATTCGGCGAATTCTTCCGGGGTGACAAAACGTTCGACCGGTAAATGATGACGACTGGGTTGTAAGTATTGTCCCAAAGTCAACATCCGGCAACCATGCGTTCGTAAATCACGGAGCACTTGTTTAACTTCATCAATAGACTCGCCAAGCCCCAGCATCAGGCCAGATTTAGTGGGTACCTCTGGATGCGACTTTTGAAAGCGTTCTATTAAATCCAGCGACCAGTCATAATCTGAACCGGGCCGCACCGCTTTATATAAACGTGGGATCGATTCGAGATTATGATTAAAAATATCCGGTGGATTGTTAGCCAAAATCTCCAACGCCGCATCCATCCGTCCACGGAAATCGGGCACCAATACTTCAATACGGGTTTGTGGCGATTGCCGGCGAATTTCACTGATACAACGGGAAAAGTGTTCAGCGCCGCCATCACGTAAATCGTCACGATCTACTGACGTCACGACAACATGCTTTAACTGCATGGCAGCGATGGTTTGTGCTAAATGCTCTGGTTCGTTTTCATCGAGCGGATCGGGCCGTCCATGGGCGACATCACAAAACGGACAACGCCGTGTACAGATGTTGCCCATAATCAAAAACGTCGCGGTGCCGTGAGCAAAACATTCACCCAGATTGGGACAAGCCGCTTCTTCACAAACCGTATGCAAATTATGCTCGCGAAGCATTTTTTTAATGCGTTGTACTTCCGGATGACCTTGCGACTGCGCACGGATCCAGGAAGGTTTACGTTTTGGCTCTGAAGGCACAATTTTGATCGGAATCCGTGAAACTTTAGATTCACCTTTCAGCGCTTTTACATCTCGTTTCTCAGTGCTCTGCGTCATATTAAACCTTTGCAAGCTGGGCCATTAGGGCTTCGCTGAATGCTGCTTGTGCCTGTTGCATATCGAGCTTAATGCCCAATCGCCGACAATCGGTCACCGCCATGCCAGCATACCCACAAGGATTGATGCGGGCGAACGGAGCTAAATCCATATCAATATTAAAACTGACACCATGATAACAGGCACCGTTTTTAACCCGCAGGCCTAAGGCAGCAATCTTAGCATTATCGACATAGACACCTGGTGCATCAGGCCGAGCTATCGCTTTGATAGCAAAATCTACCAAGACAGCGATAATGCTGTTTTCCAGAATAGTGACCATTTGCCGGACGCCGATACCTAACCGCCGCAAATCCAACAAGCTGTAGCCAATTAACTGGCCGGGACCATGATACGTCACCTGGCCGCCGCGATCGGTCTGTACAACCGGGATCTCACCGGTCTCTAATAAATGCTCTTTTTTGCCATTGCGGCCAAGGGTAAATACCGGCAAATGTTCTAATAGCCATAATTCATCTTCGCTGGTCGCATCGCGCTGCGCGGTAAATTGCTGCATCTCCGCCCAGACCGATTGATAGGGCTGTAAGCCCAAATCACGAATGATCATTACAGCGCGTATTTGATCCGCGAATCGTCGGTCAAATCCTGATAAATCGCATCCAACTGCGCTTTGCTGGTCGCCTGAATGGTCACGGTAACCGAGGTGAATTTACCACCGCTGCTTTGCCGGCTGCTAACAGCCTTCTCTGCAACATGGTTGACATGACGACGGACGATTTCGATAACAATTGACTCAAAATCAGCACTGCTCAGACCCATTGCTTTAATCGGATATTCACAGGGAAATTCCAGCAGCGTTTCGGGTTGCTCCGGCGTGGTCACATTAATACCTCGCTTTTGTATTGCTGAAAACGCTGATGTAAATCCTGCCAGATTGGGCCGGGTTGACCACTGCCAACTGATTTATCATCCAGCATCGTGACCGGCACCAGTTCTTTGGTGGAGCTACTGATCCAGATCTCTTCCGCAGCCCTTAATTCACTTTCACTGGCAAAACGTAGCTGAATCTTAATGCCCGCTTCATCCGCTAATGCCAACACCAAATCACGGGTGATCCCGGATAAAATCTGCGGGCCGCTCGGTGCGGTAATAATTTCATCATTGAGAACGATATAAGCGTTACTGGCCGCCCCCTCAGTCAGTTCACCGTCACGTAGTAATAATGCTTCCTGAGCACCCGCTTCCTGTGCCCGTTGTTTCATCAGGCAATTGGCTAACAAGGCAATTGCCTTAATATCACAACGTTGCCAGCGAATATCGTCAACAGTGATACAGTGAATACCTTTGCTATGCCAGTCGGCCGGCACCGGTTTCAACGGATTGCTCATCATAAAAATCCCCGGTAAAACCGCCTGCGGGAAGATATGATCCCGCTGCGATGCTGTACCCCGGGTGATCTGTAAATAGACCGATTGATCCCCGCCGCCATTTTGCTCAACCAAATCAGCGATAAGATTGGCCCAGGAAACATTGTCCAGGGGATTCGCAAGCTTAATGGCATCAAGGCTACGTTGCAGACGGGCCAGATGGCCTTCCAGCATAAATGCTTTACCACGATAGACCGGAATCACTTCGTAAATACCGTCGCCAAACAGGTAACCGCGATCCATGACGGAAACCTTGGCATCTTCAGCCGGAATAAAACGACCGTTTAAATAGACAACCGGCACAAATCAGCCCCAGATCAGCAGCAACAAACTATCAATCAGGCGTCGCCACCAGCTGCCTTTTTGCACATCGCTGAGCGCCACTAATTTTTGGGTAGTGATGATTTCATCGCCCAACCGTACTTCTACCTCACCCAGTTCGGTACCCGCAGCGATGGGGGCAATCATCGGTTGTTGAAGATTACTAACGGCTTGCAGGTCCTGATACTGACCACGTGGTACTGTTACCGAGAAACCTTGTGCCAGACCGAGATCAATTGTTTCCGAAGCGCCTTTCCAGACTTTGCTATCAGTGATTTTCTCGCCGGCAGCATACAATTGATGGGTTTCAAAGAACCTAAAGCCATAGTTGAACAATTTCTGGATTTCCTGAGCACGGGCATTTTCACTGCTGGTACCCAGTACCACTGCAATCAAACGCATACCATCGCGTTTAGCCGAAGCCGAAAGGCAATAGCCTGCTTCTTCAGTATGGCCGGTTTTCAAACCGTCAACACTGTTATCACGCCACAGTAATTTATTACGATTGTGCTGCGTAATGCCGTTATAGGTGTATTCTTTTTCGGCATACCATTTGTAGTGATCGGGAAAATCACGAATTAATGCCGATGACAAAATCGCAATGTCACGTGCGGTTGTATAATGATTCGGATCCGGTAAACCAGTGGAATTCATAAAGTTGGTATTGTTCATACCCAGTTGCTGCGCGTATTGATTCATCATTTGCGCGAACACTTCTTCACTGCCGGCAATGTGTTCTGCTAAAGCAACGGCAGCGTCATTACCGGATTGTACAATCATGCCTCGCAACAAAGCTTCAACCGGGACTTTGGTATTCACTTCAATAAAGCTGCGCGAACCAATCATCCGCCAGGCATTTTCACTGATCAAGACTTCATCTTCGAGCTTGATATTGCCGGCTTCCAGTTCATGGGAAACAACATAAGACGTCATCAACTTCGTAATACTGGCGGGCGGCAAACGCTCATCTGCTGCATCCTCTGCCAGCACTTTACCGCTGTCGTGATCCATCAGAATATAGGACTCAGCGCCAATTCCTGGTGCAACTGGATTCGGCACCACGGCGCCGGCAAAACTGGCGGTGCTGGCCGTCAGAATCATTGCCGAAGCAAGAAGATTTTTGAACAATTTAATCATACTAACTCTCAGTTGGTGGGTTGTTCGGTAATCATTTGAGTATCTCGAATACCCAGACTTAATAAACGATCTGCAATACGTTGGCCGACTTCGGCACTGGCGAGCGGCCCAATCCGAACCCGGTACAAAGCATTGCCCTGACTGTTAAACGGATTGATGTGAACCCGTTCGCTGATTTCCTGCTGAATACGGTTTTTAATCTGTTCGGCTTTGCTAAGGGTACTGAATGCGCCTACTTGCAAAAACATCGCAACATTTTCCAGGGTATTTTTCTGCATTGCTACCTGTTGCGGCTGGTTATCTCCAGACTTCGATGCATAGTTATCAGGATCAATGGCCCTTACTTCAACATATCCAGTGCCTTTAGCCGTAATCCCCAGCTTGGTGGCGGCACTATACGATAAATCAATCAGACGATCATCATGAAAAGGTCCCCGGTCATTAATTCGCACTATGACTTTGCGGCCATTATTAAGATTGGTAACTTCAGCATACGATGGCAACGGCAATGTTTTGTGGGCAGCCGACATTTTGTACATATCGTAAGGCTCACCACTGGACGTCCGGCGACCATGAAATTTATTGCCATACCATGAAGCGATGCCACGTTCCACATAGCCTTTGCTGCTGGCGAGTGTGTAGTAGGTTTTGCCAAATACTTCGTAATTCGCCATGTTGCCATATTTACTGCGTGGTTCACTTTTGGGAATCGCATCACGCATTTGTTCAGCCCGTGGCGGCGTCGCTGGCGCACTATCTTGCACCTCGGTAACACCACCGCAGCCAGCAAGCCATGCACTGACAAACCCCATCAGTGCCAGCTGAACCCAGCTAAATCTCATTGAATCCGCTCATATCGCGCCCGAATCGCCTCTGATAATTCAACTACCGCCATAGCATACATCTGGCTGTGATTATAACGGGTAATCGCATAAAAATTTTGTCGGCCCAGCCATAATTCTTCACCATGGCGCTGAGTCAAACTGAACACGTTAAAGGGTTCAGCATCAGCCGGTAAATTCTCCAGAGAAAGTCCGGCTGCTTTTGCTTCAGTCTGAGTGACAGACGGCTTTAAACCCCGCTTAATTAACGCTTGTGTTGCTGACTCGTTAGTCGTTTTAGTGGGATGCACAATGCTTTCACCGGCGCGCCAGCCGTGTTCATGCAGATAATTGGCAATACTGCCGATGGCATCAACCGGGTTGGTCCAGATATCGCGATGACCATCAGCATCAAAATCCACTGCATAAGCCCGATAACTGCTGGGCATAAATTGACCCAGCCCCATGGCGCCGGCGTAGGAGCCAATTGGTTCCAACGGCGGCATTGCCTCTTCACGGGTCAAAATCAGAAAGTTTTTTAACTCGCTGCGAAAAAATTTACTACGTGGCGGATATTGAAATGCCAGTGTCGATAGCGCATCAATCACTCTGAAACTACCTACATTGCCACCAAATCGGGTTTCCACACCTAGAATCGCCAGAATAATTTCTGCTGGCACACCATAAGTTTGTTCGGCTATTTTCAGCGTATGAGCATGCTTTTCCCAATACTCGGCACCGGCGTGAATACGACCCTGGTCCATAAAAATATTTCTATATTCATACCAGGGCTTGGCTTTTTCAGCCGGTCTGGCTATGGCTTTTAAAATACTGTCTTTGACTTCCACTTCAGCAAAAGCGGCTTCGAGCTCGGCCGCATCAAACTGATGTTCGTTGACCATTTCCGCAATAAAAGTATCAAGGCCCGGTAAATCCGGTTCCGCCCAGACCAGCTGGCTGAAAAGAATCAAAGCAGGTAACAAAATCAGATTTCTCACGGCGACATCATCCTTCGGTGGGTGTGTATAGACATCAGGATACCGAAGCCAGCTAGCAAGGTCACCATCGATGTGCCCCCATAACTGACTAACGGCAAAGGCACGCCAACCACTGGCAACAAACCGGTGACCATGCCTATATTGACAAAAACATAAACTAAAAAAGTAATCGCTAAACTGCCCGCCAGCAAACTGCCAAAGCTGGTCTGTGCCTGTGAGGCAATAAACAGCCCGCGTGCGGTAATCAGCAAATACAACATGATCAGTAGGACCACACCAATCAAACCGAATTCTTCACCAATCACCGCAAAAATAAAATCCGTAGACCTTTCGGGTAAAAATTCAAGATGCGATTGCGTACCCTGCAGCCATCCCCGTCCACTGAGTCCGCCGCTGCCGATAGCAATTTTGGATTGAATAATATGATAACCGGC
>JAWWAG010000066.1:0-11444 GCA_033721795.1 Methylophaga sp.
AGCTCGCCGATGTTCAAGAGGTGCTACATGGTCTTTATGCTGAAACCGCGCAGACGGTTTTAGCCCCGGAGCAGGTTCATTTGGCGATCCGCGAGGTGGGTGGTCTGGATACCAGCGATTTTGAGGCTGAAAAAGAAGTCACCATAAAAACCAAGCGTGGCCTCGTTAAAGCGCGCGGCGAAAACCAGCAAGCCTATCTGCGCCGCATTATGACCCACGATATTAATTTTGGTGTCGGTCCAGCCGGGACCGGTAAAACCTATTTAGCCGTGGCCTGCGCCGTTGAAGCCCTGGAACGTGATTTTGCCCGTCGTATTGTTCTGGTCAGGCCAGCGGTTGAAGCCGGAGAGCGATTAGGCTTTTTACCCGGTGATTTGGCGCAAAAAGTGGACCCTTATCTGCGACCATTATTTGATGCGCTCTATGAAATGCTCGGTTTTGAAAAAGTCGCCAAGCTGATTGAACGAAATGTTATTGAAGTCGCGCCGCTCGCGTATATGCGGGGCCGGACGCTTAATGAAGCATTTATTATTCTCGATGAAGCACAAAACACGACTATCGAGCAGATGAAAATGTTTTTGACCCGGCTCGGTTATAACTCTACCGCGGTGATCACCGGTGACATTACCCAAATCGATTTGCCATCGGCTCAACGCAGCGGTTTGCGACATGCCATAGAAGTCCTTAAGGATGTTGATGGCATTGGTTTTACCTTTTTCCAGGCGAAAGATGTGGTAAGGCATTCGCTGGTGCAGCAAGTTATTCTGGCTTACGATAAGGCTGAGCGAAAACAGTGAACGTGCTCATTGATCTGCAGCAGGCGGTCGATACACAGCATCCGGATCTGGCGCAGTTTAAGGCCTGGGCCGAAGCGGCTTTGCAGGAAGTGGGTGAAGATTGCGAATTAAGTATTCGCATTGTCGATACTGAAGAAAGTCAGCAGTTAAATCGCGATTATCGTGGTAAAGACAAACCAACCAATGTGTTGTCTTTTCCTTTTGAATCACCGGTGCCGCTTAAGCCCAGATTACTTGGTGATTTGGTGATTTGTGCGCCGGTGGTGGCCAGAGAAGCCGCCGAGCAGGACAAGACAGAATGGCAGCATTGGGCACATTTAACGGTGCATGGCTGTCTGCATTTGCTAGGCTACGATCACATCAACGATGATGATGCTACGCAAATGGAAGCGAATGAAATTAAGATTTTGCGTCAGTTTGATATTGAAAATCCCTATCTCGAACCGAGGTTATCACCATGAACGAGGGTCGACCGAGTCGCTCCAGTAACCCGCAGTCCTGGGTCAAGCGACTGAGCAACTTATTTTTAGAGCCAAAAGATCAGGAACAGCTGATCGAATTAATCCGCAGTGCTTCAGAGCGTCATATTCTCGATGCCGAAGCCTTGTCGATTGTCGAAGGCGCGCTCAGCGTCTCACAAATGCAGGCCCGCGATATTATGATCCCGCGTTCACAAGTGGTCATGGTGTCCCGCGATGCGCCTGCTGAAGAAAGCCTGAAACTGGTCACAGAAACCTCCCATTCACGGTTCCCGGTCATTGATGATGATCGTGATGATGTGATCGGTATTTTGCTGGCCAAGGATTTGCTGGCCGCAGTGATTAATGCCGGTGAGTTCAAATTTGATTTACGTGAACTGCTGCGTCCGGCAGTGTTTATTCCAGAAAGTAAACGGCTTAACGTGTTGTTGCGTGAGTTTCGTGCCCGCCGTAATCATATGGCGATAGTCGTAGATGAATATGGCGGCGTCGCTGGTATAGTCACTATCGAAAACGTGCTGGAACAGATTGTCGGTGAAATCGAAGATGAGCATGATATCGACGACGATGCTCCCATTTTGCAACGTGATGAAAACACTTACACAATAAAAGCATTAACACCGGTGGAAGATTTTAACGAATTTTTTGAAGTTGACTGGAGTGACGATGATTTTGATACCGTCGGCGGGCATGTTGTCAATCAGTTTGGTCACTTACCGGGACGTGGTGAGCAAATCACCCTCGGTCACTTTGAATTCACGATCTTGCGGGCCGATAATCGCCGGGTGCATTTGATGCGCATGGTGATATTGCCGGAAGCGCCGGAAAGCGAAGCGGAAACCGAATAGTGTTTAGTGATCGGCGCAAAGGCTGGCGTGGGCCTGTGGGTGGTTGGCTGGCCTTGCTGGGCGGTGCGTTACTGCCGCTTTCGTTTGCCCCGTTTTATTGGTATCCGCTGGCGGTTGTCAGTTTAATTTTATTATTCGCCAGTTGGCGAGATGTCAAACCTAATCAAGCATTTGTTCGCGGCTGGTTGTTTGGTCTTGGCATGTTTGGTGTGGGCGTTTCCTGGGTCTACGTCGCCATCCATGAGTTTGGTCAGGCCAGCTGGCCATTAGCCGGCAGCTTGACGATCGGTTTTGTCGCGTTTTTGGCGTTGCTGCCAGCCCTGCTGGGTTATCTGCTGAAATCGTTGCAAACTAACAAACTCGAGGCCGCAGATTATATTTTGTTATTGCCGTCTGGCTGGGTCGCCTTTGAATGGTTTAAGGGCTGGTTCTTAAGTGGATTTCCATGGTTGGAAGTCGGCACCGCGCAAATTGACGGGCCGCTGGCCGGTATAATTCCAGTATTTGGCGTTTATGGTGCTTCCTGGCTGGTAGCGCTATCAGCGGGTTTGTTACTGACGGCCTGGCAACATAAACAATGGCTGTGGTTATTGCCTGCCATATTAATCTGGCCAGCCGGAATGCTGCTAAATGACGTGCAGTGGACCTTCTCAAAAGGCAAACCATTGCAGGTCAGCATGATTCAGGGCAATGTCGATCAGGCCATTAAATGGGACCCAAATCAATTGCGGGAGACCCTGCAACTTTATGCCAGCCTCAGTGCCCAGCATTGGGATAGCGATCTGATTATCTGGCCCGAAAATGCCGCAACGGCGTTTTATCACCAAATTGATGAAGGTTTTTTGTTGCCTCTGGCCGAACAGGCTGCAGCTAATAACAGCGAACTATTGATTGGCCTGCCGGTGCTCGATGATGATGGCCAGCGGTATTACAACAGTATGGCAAAGCTTGCCGAGACACCGGTGTTTTATCATAAAAAACAACTGGTGCCTTTTGGCGATTATGTACCGTTTGAGACATTACGCGGTTTGATTGCCTTTTTTGATTTGCCAATGTCGGGTTTTGTGCCGGGCCAAGCACAGCAGCCATTGATTGAAGCAGCCGGTCAGTCACTCGGCATCAGTATTTGTTATGAAGATGCGTTTACCAATGAGGTGCGGCAAACCTTACCGGAAGCCAGTTTATTGGTGAATGCGACAAACAATGCCTGGTATGGCGATTCATTTGCGCCGCACCAGCATTTACAGATATCGCGTAGCCGTGCATTGGAAGGCGGCCGGCCGGTGCTTCGGGTCACCACCAACGGCATTTCAGCGTTTATTGATCATAAAGGTCAAATAGTTGAGCAAAGTCCACAATTTCAGCAGGCGGTGATTACCGAATCTGTGCAGCCAAGACAGGGTGCCACGCCGTATGTGCGTTTTGGTCAATGGCCTTTGTTGGTTTTGCTTTTGGTATTGCTGGCGGGCTGGGCATACTATCGGTCATCTTACCGTCGTGATGTTTTCTGATAACGCATGCAATTTTTAACGATACAGCGGATTTTGGGGATTTTACTGACATTGTTCAGTATCACTATGTTGCCGCCGGTTTTAGTGTCGTGGTTTTATCAGGATGGCGAGGCGACCGCTTTTATTACCGCCTTTGGTCTGCTGTTATTTATCGGTGCTTTGTTATGGCTGCCAGCAAGGCGACACCGTAAAGAACTGAAAATCCGTGATGGTTTTATCGTTGTGGTAATGTTCTGGCTGGCACTGGGTTTTTCGGGATCGTTGCCGTTTTTCTTATCGACGGATCCGATGATGAGTTTTACTGACGCGGTATTCGAGTCGATGTCAGGTTTGACTACCACGGGTTCGACCGTACTGACCGGTTTGGATGATTTACCGAAATCGATTTTGTTTTACCGGCAGTTTTTACAGTGGTTGGGTGGTATGGGGATCGTGGTACTGGCGGTCGCGATTCTGCCGCTGTTAGGCGTCGGTGGCATGCAGTTATACCGCGCTGAAACGCCCGGTCCGATGAAAGACGCTAAGTTAACGCCCCGGATCACCGAAACTGCCAAAGCGCTTTGGTATATTTACATGAGCCTGACCATTGCATGTGCTATCGCTTATCACTGGGCGGGTATGAGTTGGTTTGACGCTATCAGTCATAGTTTTTCGACGGTAGCGATTGGCGGTTTTTCAACGCATGATGCCAGCATGGGCTATTTCAACAGCGGTTTGATTGAAATGATCGCCGTTATTTTTATGCTGATTTCGGCATTAAATTTTTCGCTCCATTTTCTGGCCTGGCGCAATCGAAGCATTAAGCATTATTGGCGCGACTCTGAGCTACGGGTATTTATCAGCATTATGTTCGTAGTGTCGCTGGTAACCTTTGGATATTTGATGCTGACAGCGACGGTTGAAGGTACGACGCTGGCGGCTCGGCAGGCAATTTTCCAGTCGGTGTCAATTGGCACGACAACAGGGTTTGCTACTGCAGATTTTGCCTATTGGCCAGGTTTTCTGCCTATTTTGCTGTTGTTTGCAAGTTATATAGGCGGCTGCGCATTTTCTACGGCCGGCGGTATGAAAGTGATTCGCGTTATGCTGCTATTTAAGCAGGGCTATCGGGAAGTATTACGTCTGATTCATCCTAACGGTGTCTTTGCTATTCGGGTCAATGGTAAGGCCCTGCCGGCCAAGGTTGTTGGCGCAGTTTGGGGCTTTTTTGCCTTATACGTGTTTTGTTTCACCATGATGCATTTGGCATTGATGTCAACGGGGTTGGATGTGGTGACCTCCTTTTCTGCCGTGACTGCTTGTCTGAATAACCTAGGCCCTGGCCTTGGCGAGGTATCAGCTAATTTTGGCAGTATCAATGACACGTCAAAATGGATTTTGTGTGTGGCGATGTTACTGGGGCGTCTGGAAATTTTCACACTTTTGGTCGTGCTGACACCTGCATTCTGGCGCCGCTGATGACAGAATGCCAGGCAAAATGGGATCGGCGATATCAACAACCTCGTGGTGAAATACCGACTGTTGCTGAAGTATTGACGCAAAATCAGCATTTATTACCTGCAACCGGCACTGCGCTCGATTTGGCCTGTGGTTTAGGGGCAAATGCACAATTCTTGGCGCAGGCAGGTCTAAACGTGACCGCACAGGATATTTCACCTGTCGCCATTCAACAGTTACAACAAACGGCACAGCAGTCGGGATTAGCAATCAATGCTGAAGTTTGTGATGTAATGATAACGCCGCTCTCTGCTGAGCAATATAACGTGATAGTGGTGAGTTACTTTCTCGAAAGATCGCTGGCCCCGGCTTTGATTAATGCTTTAAAACCCGGCGGTTTATTGTTTTATCAAACTTGGTGCCGACATAAAACCGCAGAACGGGGGCCCACTAATCCAAACTTTTTATTGGCAGATAATGAATTATTATGTTTGTTTGCTGATTTAAACGTTCGCATTTACCGCGAAGAGACGAACCTCGGTGATGTAACCCAGGGATTTCGCGATAGAGCGATGTTGGTGGCAGAGCGGGTTGTATAGCGCCATATTGTTATTTCCAGCCAAATTAAACTTGCTGATTAACGTATGGATCAGTAATATAACGCGGTTCTAAAGCAGCAAACGCCTGCAGTGTGTTTTGGCAAACCTAATTGTGTGAGAAAAAATATGAAAGCGGATATCCATCCAGAGTATAGTGAAATCAATGTTACCTGCAGTTGTGGTAGCAGCTTCAAAACCCGTTCAACCCGCGCTGGTGATCTGACACTGGATGTTTGTTCAGAATGTCACCCGTTTTATACCGGCAAACAAAAAATGCTGGACAGTGCTGGTCGCGTTGATAAATTCCGTCAAAAATACGGAAAATAAACAAAGGGGCAATGCCCGTATGAATACCATCCATCATCTTTTTGAGCGTTTAGTTTCAAAAACATGGGGATTACAAAGCCTCTGCCGGCCGGCCGGGGCTTTGTTGTTTTTGGGGCTTATATCCTGTGCACAAAATCCGGTCACCGGAGAGCAAGACTTCGTGATGTTCAGCGAAGACAAGGAACTGGCGCTGGGCCGTGAGTATCATCCCCAAATAATTAAAGAATACGGTCGTTACGAAGACGAAGCGTTACAAGCTTATGTGCAGAGTATTGGTGAGCGGGTTGCTGCGGTCAGTCATCGTAAAGATTTGGTTTACCGGTTTACCGTTCTCGATTCGCCCGTGGTTAATGCTTTCGCACTGCCAGGCGGCTATTTATATATAACCCGTGGTTTGATGGCTTATTTGAATTCAGAAGCTGAATTGGCAGCAGTTCTGGGACATGAGATCGGTCACGTCACCGCACGACATGGTGTTCGTCAGCAGAGCGCTGCGCAGGCTGCAAGCCTGGGTTACACACTGGGTTCACTGTTTTTGCCGGGGCTGCGTAATGCCGGTGCCCAGAGCGTGTTTAACATGCTTGGCGGCGCGCTGCTCAGTGGTTATGGCCGTGAGCATGAGTTGGAATCTGATCGTTTGGGCGCTGAATATCTGGCGAAAAGTGGTTACGATCCACAAGCCATGCTGGAAGTTATCGGTGTGCTCAAAGATCAATCCGTGTTCGCTGAAGCTGAGGCCAAAAAGAAAGGCCAGGAAGCTCAGGGCTACCACGGTGTTTTTGCGAGTCATCCGGATAATGACACTCGTCTGCAGGAGGTGGTAAAGGCAGCCGATCAATACTTATCGGCCACCGGTGGTGAAATCGGTGAAGAGGCCTATATGGCACGTATCGATGGCATGGTATTCGGTGACAGTGAGCAGCAGGGAATTCGTTCCGGACGCGATTTTTATCATGCTGAAATGCAATTTGCGCTGCAATTTCCAGAAGACTGGCATATCCAGAATAATCCCGGCAGTTTGCAAGCTGTAGCACCGCAGGGTCTGGCATTTATCGAAATGGGCGCCAGCGATTTAAATCGTAAACAAACACCGGCCGAGTTCATCCGCGATCGGATGCAAGTTAACAATCTGCGTGATGGCCGCAGCTTCAATACCAATGGTTTGGAAGGTTATACCGGCATTACCGAACAAGAAGGCAAATTACTGCGAATAGCGGTGATTTTTCTGCGTGATCAGGCGTTTATTTTTATCGGTGGTGCTAAAGACAACCGTGATTTTGGTCAGTTTGATCAGGCCTTTTTAGCGACGGCGTCCAGCTTGCATGCTTTAAGGGATGATGAGCGTCAACTTGCCAAGGCAAAAAGGATTGAAGTGGTGCGGGTAACCGAGGCAGATAGTTATGCCAAATGGGCGCAGAACTCGCGTATCAGCAACAGTCCGTTGCAGCAGCTGCAATTACTGAATGACGATTATCCTAATGGACAATTACAGCCCGGTGAATTGGCCAAGCAGGTTCGTTAACAAACCTGCTTCAATCAGAATAGATCAATCAATGAATCATCTTCACCGGAACTGTTGCCACCGTAAGATTGTGATCGACCAGCTTCCGGAACCTCGTCAGCACGGAAGGTTTCAAAAATACCTTCTTCACTGTCAGTCCGGGCCAGCAAACCGGTTTCCGGATTAATTCTGACGGTCACCATATCGACCGGTGGAATAAAATCCTTTTCCGGCACATTACGCAACGCCTCACGCATAAAATCCATCCACATCGGCAAGGCTGCCCGTCCGCCTGTTTCAAAACGGCCGAGGTTACGCGGGTTATCAAAGCCCACCCAACTGATGGCAACCAGTTCCGGATTGAAACCATTAAACCAGGCATCAACCTGATCATTGGTGGTTCCGGTTTTACCGGCCAAATCATTGCGGCCCAGACTTAATGCCTGCCTGCCGGTGCCAAACCGCACTACATCACGCAGCATACTATTCATTAAATAGGCGTTTTGTGCCGTAATAATGCGCTGTGCAGGTTTGAATCCCATCCTAGGACTGTCCTGAGTTTGCGAAGTATCGGCATTGAAGTTTTCGGGAGCCTCCAATGGTGCAATACAGGTTTCACAAACGGTATAAGGCTCTGCCTCTCTGACGATATTGCCATCAGCGTCTTCGATACGTTTGATAAAGTAGGGTTCAACCCGATAGCCACCATTGGCGAAAGCGGCATAAGCTGTCGCCATATCAATGGGAGCAGCACTGCCACTGCCGAGTGCCAGCGATAAATTATTCGGCAACTGTTCTGGCTGAAAGCCAAAACGCTGTGCATAATCAACCACATAATTAATACCGATATCACGCATCAAACGAATTGAAACCAGATTGCGCGAATGTGTCAGCGCTTCACGCAGACGGGTCGGACCATAAAATTGACCGCTGTAATTCTCCGGACGCCAGACGTTTTCCAAACCGACATCGTCAAATACCACCGGCGCATCATTGATGATACTTGCAGCGTTATAGCCTTTTTCTAAGGCGGCGGAATAAATGATGGGTTTAAATCCTGAGCCCGGTTGACGCTTTGATTGCAACGCGCGGTTAAATTTATTATGGAAAAAGTCAAAGCCACCCTGTAACGCAGTTATAGCACCGTCAAATGGTGACAAAGCCACCAATGCACCTTCTACTTCCGGGATCTGCGCTAATTGCCAGTTTTGTTCGTCATCCTGACGCAAATAGACTACGTCACCCTTAGTCAGTACATCACTGATTTTTTGTGGTTTTTTGCCAAGACTATTGGTGCTGAGCTTGGGCTGCGCCCAGGAAACAGCTGAAAACGGCAGGATTATTTCACCAATACGGCGAATGTAAACACGGGCTTCAGCCGCGTCATCATCTGTTGCCAGTACAAGCGCAGCGCGCAGCATTCCTACCGATTGAAAGGTATCTAACAATTGTTCGGCTTTTTCAGCATTGGGTATATCGGTAAATTCAATTTTGTCGATGGCCCCGCGATAACCATGCCGACGATCGTAGGCCAGTAACGCATCCTGTAATGCTTTGGTCGCGGCGTGTTGATGAACAGAATTGATCGTGGTGTAAACCTTAATGCCGTCGGTATATAAACTTTCCCCATATTCTTCGATCAAGCTTGTGCGCACCATTTCCGCCACATAAGGTGCATAAACTTCAACATCCCGGCTGTGATAGCGTGCAGTTACCGGTTCGTCGACAGCGATTTTGAATTCCTGCTCGTCGATAAAGCCAACATCCAGCATACGGCTAAGTACATAATTTCGTCGTTGCAAAGCCCGCTCGGGGTTGGCGATAGGGTTAGAAGCCGATGGCGCTTTGGGCAGCCCGGCAATCATCGCCATTTCAGCCAATGTCATCTGGTCCAATGTTTTGCCATAGTAGACTTCAGCAGCGGCACCCACACCATAGGCGCGGCTACCGAGATAAATCTTGTTGAGGTAAAGAGCGAGAATTTCCTCTTTGGACAGCGTTTGCTCAATTTCCAGCGCCAGAATGATTTCATTGAGTTTGCGTAAGTAGGTTTTTTCACGGCTCAGGAAAAAGTTTCTGGCGACCTGCATAGTGATGGTGCTGCCACCCTGAGTCTTTTCACCGGTGACGGCCAAAGAATAGGCTGCCCGGATAAGACCCTGATAATCAACACCGGGATGTTCAAAAAAGCGGTCATCTTCGGCAGCCAAAAATGCATCAATTAATTGTGGGGGGATCGATTCATATTCAGCCGGAATACGGCGTTTTTCACCAAACTCGGCGATCATCAGCCCTTCGTCACTGAAAACACGCATCGGAATCTGCAATCGTACCTTTCTAAGTTCTTCGGCATCAGGTAATTTAGGCGCTAATAAAAAGTAAATAACAGCGATACTGACCACACCGACAAAAAATAATGTAAACAGTACGCTTAGCAGGCGGAAAAAAAATCTTGGCATAGAGGTATTTCGGGATCGCAAAAAAAGTGTTACTAGAGTATATATAAAGCGAAAGATAAAACCAGTGCATGCACTGGTTTATAAACATTTTTTATTGACATCTTGACAATAGTTAATAAACTACTTTAACTAACGCATGTAACTTATGTGCTTTTAAATGGGTTCGACCAGTATTGAGGCGAGTCATGTTTGGACGGAAAAAATCTCCACTGCTAGGGATAGATATAAGCTCATCAGTGGTAAAAATACTGGAGCTGCATAAGAAGGGTGACCGCTTCCTGGTTGAATCTTATGCGGTTGAGCCGTTGCCAGCGAACTCGGTGGTTGAGGGCCGCATTGAAAACAGTGATGAAGTGGCCGGTGCTATTAAACGCGCAATTAAACGTTCTGGCTCAAAAGCCCGCGAAGCTGCTGTCGCCGTCTCAGCAAATGCCGCCATTACCAAAACGGTATCATTCCCTGCCTCTTTATCAGAACGCGAGCTTGAAGAAAATGTCATGCTCGAAGCCGAAAATTATATTCCTTATCCCCTTGAAGAAGTGCGTCTCGATTTTGAAGTGTTGGGTACTTCTGCCGTGGATGCGGATGCCGTGGATGTTCTATTGGCCGCATCACGCCGCGAAAATGTGGATGCCCGCACGGAAGTTATCGAAAAAGCCGGTTTAAAACCCAAACTGGTTGATGTCGAAGCGTACACAATGGAAAACGCCTTTTCGCTGATTGCCGAACAATTACCGCATCATGGCCAGGGGTTAACGGTTGCTGTTGCTGATGTCGGTGCAACGGTCACCACCCTGCATGTTCTGGTTGATGGCAAAATTGTTTTTACGCGTGAACAAACCTTTGGTGGGCGTATGCTCACGGAGGATATTGAGCGTCACTACGGCATGTCATATCAAGAAGCGGGTCGCGCCAAAAAAGATCCTGCCAGTTTGCCTGATGATTATTTACCCAAGGTTTTAGAGCCCTTCAAACGCTCAATGACCATGACAGTCACCCGGGCACTGCAGTTTTTCTTTTCGGCATCCAGTCAGTATCAATCTATCGATCACATTATTCTGGCCGGTGGCTGCGCTTCGATTACCGGTGTTGATGCCATGATTGAAGCGGAAACCGGGACCTCAACGTCGGTGGCGAATCCGTTTGCCGATATGATTATCGCATCACGTATAAAAGTGCAGGCACTGAGCAATGATGCACCTTCTATGATGATTGCTTGTGGACTCGCCATGAGGAGTTTTGACTGATGGCACATATCAATCTGCTCCCATGGCGTGAAGCCCGCCGTCAGGAACGACAACAACAATTTTATGTGGCTTTGGTTGCCGGACTGCTGTTTGCATTAGCGGTGTTATATTTTGCCACTTCTTTTGCTAATGGCCTGATTGAAGAACAAAACAGTCGTAACGCCTATCTGCAGCAAGAGATCACCAAGCTCGATAAGATCATCAAAGAAATTCAGGACTTGGAAAAGGCGCGGGAAAAG
>JAWWAG010000067.1:0-11230 GCA_033721795.1 Methylophaga sp.
CGGTTTAAAGCATGCCGAAGAAGCGGGGGGGTTAAGTGGTCGACCCGTATTTGCCAGATCAACGGAGGTTGTCAGACAATTCCGTCAGGCGCTGCCGAACGATATGCCGATTATTGCTGTGGGGGGTATTAACAGTGGTGAAGATGCCAGAGCCAAACTTGATGCGGGTGCGGCACTGGTGCAAATTTACAGTGGCTTGATTTATCAGGGGCCGGCCTTGATTCGAGATATTGTCACAACCTTGCAACAGAGGACTTAACATGCAAAGCGGAAGTTTAATTGGTGATTTGCTGCTGAATATTTTGTTGGCTATTGCCATTGTTTTGATTGGTCGCGTGGTGGTTAACTGGCTGATCAAAATGGCGCGTAAATTGATGGTGAGAGCCAATATTGATCCCATCCTGATTAACTTTATCGGCACCATTGCGAAAGTTGTTTTGCTGATTTTTGTCATTATCGCCGCGCTGGATCAATTGGGCGTCAATACCACCTCAATAATTGCAGTGCTGGGTGCTGCCGGTTTGGCTGTTGGTTTGGCATTAAAGGACTCTCTGCAAAATTTTGCAGCGGGTGTCATGTTAATTATCAACCGGCCCTTCAGATTAGGTGATTTTGTTGAGGTTGCCGGCATTATGGGCATTGTTGAAAAAATCAGTATTTTCAGCACGATTATGCGCACCACCGATAATCGCGAAGTGATTGTGCCCAATGGTCAGATTTATGCCGATACCATTACCAATTATTCGGCGCGCGATACACGGCGGGTAGATTTGGTATTTGGTATCAGTTACGACAGTGATCTGCTTAAAGCCAAACAGATCCTCACCGATATCGTTACTGCGCATCCGCTGGTAATGAAAGATCCCGCGCCGATTATCCGGGTTGATGAGCTTGCTGATAACAGCGTTAATTTCATCGTCTGGCCATGGGTGAAAAGTGTCGATTTCGGCATTGCCAAAGCCGAATTATTAGAGCAGGTCAAACTGGCTTTTGATGCCAATCACATCATCATCCCTTTCCCGCAAATGGAGTTACACTTGAGCCAGGAGTTGGCACAAAAATCGGCCGACTGATAACAAGGCTAATCAAGGGATACGAGATAATGAAAAAACTTTTGTTACTAATGATGCTGCTGTCATCAATGATGGTTAGTGGTTGTGTACGGCATCATTATGATGAGCCCGGTTATTCGCGTGGCGGACCACCACCGCATGCGCCGGCACATGGTTATCGCCACAAACATTCCAACGATGATTTGGTGTTTGATTCGGGCTTAGGGGTTTATGTGGTGCTTGGCCGGCCGGATTATTATTTCTGGGATAACCGCTATTTCCGTTATCGTGATGGTTACTGGCAGCACGCCGTCGATTTGGATGGCCGCTGGTACCGGGACGATGGTTATGTGCCTCGTAAGTTGTATCAAAGTAAGGGTGACGGTCCCGGTAAAGGTGGTCAGGGCAAAAAACCTGGCAAAGATAAAGGTCAGGGTAATGGTAATAAAGGCCGCAGCAATTCTGAGCGTTACTAAGCTGGCTTAAAATTATCTTTCCACTGCCGTAGCACCTTAAATACTTCTAATGGGCTGTTTAAAAACCGGCCTGAATGCTGTTCAGCGGCCTGTTTAACGGCCGGTTCATCACAACGCAAAAACGGATTTGTCGTTTTTTCCAGCGCCAGCATGGATGGCACGGTTGGTTGCTTTGCCGCCCTGAGCGCCCGCGTTTCAGCAAAGCGCTGCTGCAATTTTGTATTGCCCGGTTCTACCGCCAAAGCAAACTGCAAGTTCGCCAGAGTGTATTCATGGGCACAATAAACCTTGGTGTTATCCGGCAATGCTGCAATTTGCTGTAAAGAGGTAAATAACTGCGCGGCTGTACCCCCAAGCAGCCGACCACAACCACCAGCAAATAATGTATCACCACAAAACAGCTGGTTGGCCATTAAATAACTGATATGGCCTGGTGTGTGACCACCGGTATCCATTACCGTAATCTCGTCAAAATCTTTCAGGCGCACTATCTCACCGGCACTTACGGTATCGGTCACGTCGTTGATTTGTTCAGCGGCCGGGCCATAAACCGGTATATTGAATGATTCACGCAGTGCAGCAATACCGCCAGTATGATCATGGTGGTGGTGGGTTATCAAAAAGGCCACCGGAATCAAATCCCATTGTTGTAATGCCGCTAATACCGGTTGGGCATCACCGGGATCGACAATTAACACCCGCCGGTTCTGCGGGGATTGGATCAGCCAGATATAATTGTCGTTAAACGCTGCAACGGCATGTACTGACACATTGAGCTCCTTTATTTGTTATGAACCATGATAAAACAGCACAACAGCAGATGACAGCCTGGTGGCAAAGTCCACTCGGCACGCAAGTGCTGGCGGCTGAAAAACACTGGTTACAGAGGCATTCATCAGGTTTTACTGGCTATTTTCAATTGCAAATCGGTGGCGGTAAACGGATCCTGCCGACTTTCACGCGACCCTGTTATCAAGCCTGGCAGGATGAGCACGGACAGTTGCAGGCGCATAATCAGTATTTGCCATTCAAATCGGCAAGCGTCGATCAGCTGGTCATCACCCATGCACTGGAGTTTGCAGATGCGCCGCATCAATTGCTGCGGGAAGCGGAGCGCATTTTGAGCGAAGACGGCAGCATTATTTTGTTTGTCTTTAATCCGCTCAGTTCATGGGGCTTGCGGCGATTATTCAGCTGGCGAGGTAAACAGCCCTGGCGGGGGCACTTTTTCAGTCGCTGGCGTTTGACGGACTGGCTCACTTTGCTCGATTTTGAAGTGGTGGAACGGCGGGCAATTATTTTTCAGTTACCGGTCAATCGTCGGTCTAAAGGCTTTGGCAGTCAATTTTTAACGCGGTTTGGGCCACGCTTCTGGCCGTATTTCGGCGCGGTGACGGTCATTGTTGCCAAGAAGCGCCGTTTTCTGGTCACGCCGCTGCGCAATCATTGGAAACGGCCTAATTTATTTCCCGGCACGGGTCTGGCCGGTAAAGCAGTGATACGACAGGGACAATATGGATCACGTTGAAATTTTTACTGATGGCGCCTGCAGTGGCAATCCGGGGCCGGGCGGCTGGGGGGTGGTCATGCGGGCCAAAAGTACTCAAAAAGAACTCTCCGGTGCTGAAAAAAATACCACCAATAACCGTATGGAAATGATGGCTGTGATCGCTGGCCTTGAAGCGCTCAAGCGGCCATGCAAAGTGACGGTCACCACCGATTCACAATATGTGATGAAAGGCATGACCGAGTGGCTGCCCGGTTGGAAAGCCAAAAATTGGCGCACTGCCAGTAAACAACCGGTGAAAAACGCTGATCTCTGGCAACGTATGGAAGCTGCTGCCGCAAAGCATCAACTTGAATGGCAATGGGTGCGTGGCCATACTGGCCACGTTGAAAATGAACGTGCCGATCAACTGGCCGTTGCTGCCCGTGAAACGCTTAAAAAATAAGGTTTACCATGACTGATAATCCGATAAAACGTCAGGTCGTACTTGATACCGAAACCACGGGACTCTCAATCGCCGATGATCACCGTATTATTGAAATCGGTTGTGTCGAAATTATTAATCGCCGGCTGACGGGCCAGAATTTTCATCAATACATTAATCCCGAGCGTGATATTGATGCCGGCGCCATGGAAGTTCACGGTATTACGCCGGAATTTCTCGCGGATAAACCTCTATTTGCTGATATTGCTGGTGAATTTCTGGCCTTTATTGATGGAGCAGAACTTATCATTCACAACGCCCCGTTTGACGTTGGCTTTTTAGATCATGAGTTAAGCAAACTCTCCGACCAGCAAACCACGATTACAACGATTTGCACTGTGCTTGACACGTTAAAAATGGCTCGTGACCGGCATCCGGGTCAAAAAAATAATCTGGATGCGCTGTGTAAACGGTATGACGTAGACAATACCAATCGTGAGTTACATGGTGCCTTGCTGGATGCCGAGATCCTGGCAGATGTGTATCTGGCCATGACCGGTGGTCAGGTCAGTTTGTCACTGGCAGCCGAACATGTCACGTCGCAGGAACAACCTCAAGCTGACAATATCATCGCTGCCGGTAGCCAGAAACCCGTCAAAGTCATCAAAGCGAGTGACGAAGAACTGGCCGCTCACGCAGCGATGCTGGAAAAGCTGCAACAAAGCAGTGGTGGGCAGTGTGTCTGGCTTAAATCCTCTTGATCACGCGACAAAAAAACAAAAAAGTTGAAAAAAATCAGCGATAACGCTTGAAAAGCCATTTTTGACCCCCAACTCCTGCTTACCTTGAATAATGCAGAAACGGGTTGATCATGAGTCAAGAAGATAAACAAAACATCGCTGAAGATTCGGCCGCTGAGATGCCTGAATCCCCAGAAGTGCAAACCGATGGCGCCACAGAAGAACAGGCCGCCGACACACCGGAAATGGCGAAATTGCTCGAAGATGCGCGCAATAAAGCCGATGAACACTGGAACGATCTGCTCCGGGCGCGTGCTGAACTGGAAAACATGCGCCGCCGGCACAGCCGCGATCTGGAAAACGCCCACAAACATGCCCTTGATAAATTCGTGACTGAATTGTTGCCTATTTGCGACAGCTTGGAACTGGGTATCAATGCATCTAAAGATGATGATGCCAATCTTGAAAAGGTTCGTGAAGGCATGGATATGACCTTGAAGTTGTTGCTGAACTCAATCGGCAAATTTGGCCTGGAACCGGTTAATCCACAAAACGAGGCGTTTGATCCGGAACTGCATCAAGCGGTTGCGATGCAGCCGGCAGAAGGCGTTGAAGCCAACACCGTTATTAATGTAATGCAAAAAGGCTATCGTTTTAATGGCCGTCTGCTGCGACCGGCGATGGTGGTGGTCGCACAATAAACATACAAAAAGCAGGGTCTTGAAATTCAAAACCCTTCGCCCCACTTAACTAAACAACAACTGGCGCTGCCAGTATGAATTCAAGCATGATGGAGAAACGTTATTATGGCTAAAATTATTGGTATCGACTTAGGAACAACTAACTCCTGTGTCGCGGTGATGGAAGACGGTAAAGCCCGTGTCATCGAAAACAGTGAAGGCGATCGCACCACGCCATCGATTGTTGCTTTCAACAAAGATGGTGAAGTCATGGTCGGTCAATCGGCTAAACGCCAGGCGGTCACTAATCCGAAAAACACCCTCTATGGCATCAAGCGTCTGATTGGCCGTAAATTTAAAGAAGATGTTGTGCAGCGTGATATCGACATGGTGCCATTTAAGATTGTTGAAGCTGACAATGGCGACGCTTGGGTTACCGCTAACGATAAAAAAATGGCGCCACCTGAAATTTCCGCTCGCGTTTTGATGAAAATGAAAAAGACCGCTGAAGAATTTCTCGGTGAAGAAGTCACGCAAGCGGTCGTTACCGTTCCAGCTTATTTCAATGACTCACAACGTCAGGCGACCAAAGACGCCGGTAAAATCGCGGGTCTTGAAGTTAAACGCATTATCAACGAGCCGACTGCCGCAGCCCTTGCTTACGGCATGGATAAAAAACGCGGTGATTCAACCGTTGTAGTTTATGACTTAGGTGGCGGTACGTTTGACGTATCCATCATCGAAATCGCTGATATTGAAGGCGAGCACCAGTTTGAAGTGTTGGCGACTAACGGTGATACCTTCCTGGGTGGTGAAGATTTCGACCAGCGCATCATTGATTATCTGGTAGCCGAGTTCAAAAAAGACCAAAGCGTCGATTTGAGCAAAGATCCACTGGCACTGCAACGTCTGAAAGATGCTGCCGAAAAAGCCAAGATCGAGCTGTCATCCAGCTCTCAAACAGATATCAATCTGCCTTACATCACAGCAGATGCGTCAGGCCCGAAACATTTGGAAATCCGCCTGACCCGCGCCAAACTGGAATCGCTGGTTGAAGATTTGATTGCCCGTAGCATGGAGCCATGCAAAATGGCACTGAAAGACGCCGGCCTGAAAATTTCTGATATCAATGATGTCATTCTGGTCGGTGGTCAGACCCGTATGCCGAAAGTGCAGGAAGCGGTCAAAGAAATGTTTGGCAAGGATCCACGCCGCGATGTTAACCCTGATGAAGCGGTGGCCGTGGGTGCTGCGATTCAGGCAGGCGTTCTGGCCGGTGATGTTAAAGATGTCTTGTTACTTGATGTTACCCCACTGAGTCTGGGTATCGAAACCATGGGCGGCGTCATGACCAAACTGGTTGAGAAAAATACCACTATCCCGACCAAAGCCAACCAAGTGTTTTCAACCGCGGATGATAATCAGCCTGCGGTGACCATTCACGTGTTGCAAGGTGAACGGGAAATGGCGTCTGCCAATAAATCACTGGGCCGTTTTGATTTGGCTGATATTCCGCCGGCGCCACGCGGTGTACCGCAAATCGAAGTGACTTTCGACATCGATGCTAACGGTATCCTGAATGTGTCAGCTAAAGACAAAGCAACCGGTAAAGAGCAGTCGATTGTTATTAAATCGTCCAGCGGTCTCAGCGATGATGAAGTGGAAAAAATGGTTAAGGATGCCGAAGCGCATGCTGATGAAGATCGTAAATTCCATGAACTGGTCACCGTTCGTAACCAAGCTGATGGTTTGATTCATGCGACCAACAAATCGCTGAAAGATCTGGGTGATAAAGTCGAAGCCGACGAAAAAGCCAAAATCGAAGCGGCGATAGAAGAGCTGCAAACAGCGATTAAAGGCGAAGACAAAGACGATATCGAAGCCAAGACCAACGCTTTATCGGAAGCTGCAGCCAAGCTTGCCGAACGTGCTTACGCTGAAAATGCCGAAGCTGGTGAAGCGGCAGCCGATAGTGAAGAAAAAGCACAAGGCGATGATGTTGTTGATGCCGAGTTTGAAGAAGTCGATGACAACAAAAAACAGTAAGCAAAAACGTCGTTAAAAAAAATAGGCGCAGGCAATGATCCTGCGCCTGTTTTGTTTCTGGAATAACAATAAAGCGAACCATGGCCAAACAAGATTATTACGAATTGCTGGGTGTTTCCCGAAATGCCACCGAGGCAGAAATAAAAAAAGCTTATCGGCGCATGGCGATGAAATACCATCCGGATCGTAATCCGGACGATGCCGGCGCTGAAGCCAAATTTAAAGAAATTAAAGAAGCTTATGAGGTACTGGCTGATAATCAGAAACGCACGGCATATGATCAATTTGGCCATGCGGGCGTAGATGGCAGTGCTGGCGGCGGTGGCTTCCGTGGTGGTGCTGGCGGTTTCAGTGATATTTTTGGCGATGTTTTCAACGATATATTTGGCGGCGGCGGTGGTGGCGCCCAGAGTTTTCGGGGTGCCGATTTACGCTACCGGCTGGATTTAACGCTGGAAGAAGCGGTATCTGGCACCACTGCCAAAATCCGTATTCCGGTGAATGTAGAATGCACTACTTGTGATGGCAGCGGTGCCAAAAAAGGCACCGAACCAGTCACCTGTACGACCTGTGGGGGGCATGGCCAGGTTAGAATTCAGCAAGGCTTTTTTACCGTTCAGCAGGCTTGCCCGCATTGTCGCGGTACCGGCAAAATGATTCAGGAACCTTGTGGTGACTGCCATGGCGAAGGTGTCGTACAAGAGCATAAAACGCTGTCAGTGAAGGTTCCCGCAGGTGTCGATACCGGCGACAGGATCCGTCTGAGCGGTGAAGGCGAAGCCGGTTTACGCGGTGCACCGGCCGGTGATTTATATGTCGAAGTATCGGTGAAACGCCATGATGTGTTTACCCGTGATGGCAATAATTTATTCTGTGATGTGCCGCTTAATTTTGTTATTGCGACGTTGGGCGGTGATTTGGAAGTGCCGACGCTGGAAGGCAAAGCGGTGCTGAAAATTCCTGAAGGCACGCAGACGGGCCAGCAATTCCGTCTGAAAAACAAAGGCGTCAAATCGGTGCGCAGTGGTGTGACCGGGGATTTGTTGTGCCGGGTCATCCTTGAGACGCCGGTCAAATTATCGAAACGTCAGAAAGAAATCTTGGAAGAATTTGCTACCACCTTGGAAGGCACTGGCGGCACGCACAACCCCAAACACGAATCCTGGCTGGATGCAGTAAAGCGCTTTTTTGAATAAAGCAATTTGCCAAGCTGGCGCTGAGCGGCTATGTTGCCGTCAATATTTACTGTTTAAAGGCCTGTGCAGGCCAGATGAGGAAAATTCATGGCTATTAAAGTTGCCATTAATGGCGCTGCCGGCCGAATGGGCCGCTGTCTGATTCAGGCGGTCAAAGAAACTGATGGTTTGCAATTATCAGCAGCGATTGATCGTGCTGACTCCAGCCTGATTGGTGTTGATGCCGGTGAATTGGCCGGGGTGGGGAAACTGGACGTTGTTATCAGTCACGATGTGACGGCAGCGACAAAAATTTCCGACATCATCATTGATTTTACGTTGCCAGAAGTGACGATGGCTTTGCTGCCACATTGCGCCCAAAACCAATGCCGGCCGGTGATTGGTACTACCGGTTTTGATGACGCACAAAAACAAGCCATCGAAGAGACTGCCGGAAAAGTCGCCACGATTCTGGCGCCCAACATGAGTGTCGGCGTCAATTTATCACTGAAATTATTGGATCTGGCGGCGCGTGTGCTGGGTGACAGCGTTGATATTGAAATCATCGAAGCACATCACCGCCATAAAGTTGATGCGCCGTCTGGTACAGCCCTGCGCATGGGTGAAGTGGTTGCAGATGCCCTGGGCCGTGATTTAAAAGACTGTGCCATTTATGGCCGGGAAGGCCGCACCGGCGAGCGGGATCGTAATACGATTGGTTTTGCTACGGTGCGCGCCGGTGATGTGGTCGGCGATCACACCGTTTTATTTGCTGCCGAGGGTGAACGCCTTGAAATCACCCACAAAGCGTCCAGCCGAATGACCTTTGCCTTTGGTGCGATGCGTGCGGCCAGCTGGCTTGCCGCGCGGCAAACCGGCTTGTTTGATATGCAGGATGTTTTGGATCTGCGTAACTAAACGCTAATATTTGTCAGCTTCCTGTGCGGCCTGTTGGCCACCCGCACTATTGCCATTGGCATAGCGAATTTCACTGATTAACAGCCAGAATTTACGCAATAAGTCCCGATCCTCTCCCGCCACCGAAACGCCTTTCAGGGCGACTTGTTCAGCCAGTGCATAGTCCTGCATTTTGTAATGGGTATCGGCTAACTCAAAATAGATATTTGGATCGCGCGGTGCAATACGTTGGGCTCGTTGCAGATCAGTCTGCGCTTTTTGTAAGTCACCATCCCGCTCTGCGGCGCGAGCACTGCTCAGCAAGGCAATGACGGCAGGCTTAGAACGAAACGGTATTACCGGGGCTGGTACTGTTTCTTCAATCGCTTCAGGCGTATCTTCGATACCACGGGTCTGCACTGCAGGCTCTTCGGGTTTTGTTTCTGCAGCTTCAACAGGCTGTTTTTCTTCTCTGGGTTCGGTGCGGCTTTCCACCGGCGGTGCATATACCGGCGATCTGCTACATGCCGATAAACCTGCCAGCAGCAGTAACGCCAATAGCAGTCGGAGTTTTGCAGTTAATATTGCCATTAGTTAAATAAACCTTTAATCCAATCGATTGATTTTGTGACCGGGTTATTATCACGCTGTTCAAGCCGGCTCGTCACGCATTCTGCCAGTTCAACCGGTTGCGTACCGTTGATGAACGGTAATTGCCGGCTGTTTTCACAGCGTTGATCGCTTAATTTGCCGGATTGCTCGTCCACCCAGGCATAGTCGATATTGGCAGGAGGCGTGTTATCGAGTGACAGTAAAGACTCACTGGCCATGTAACGGGTCCATGCCGGTAAGGCACCGCCGGCTCCTGTAAACGGCAGACTCTGATTATTATCCAGACCTAGCCAGACGACCGCCAGACGATTGGCGCTGTAGCCTGCAAACCAGCTATCGCGCTGATCGTCTGAAGTGCCGGTTTTACCGGCCACCCGAGTGCCGGCAGGTAATTGTGTGGTGGCATAACGGCCGGTGCCGGCGCGCATCACTTCCTGCATTGCGGTTTGCACCAGAAAGATATTTCCGGCATCGATGGTTTGTTGCAATTTAAATGGATAACGTGACAGCGCATTGCCTTCAGCATCAGTCACACTGCGAATCGCTCGTGGCGGGATCTGAAATCCGCCTGCAGCGATTGTCTGATAAACAGCGGCCATCTCCAGTGTTGACAGACTTTGTGCGCCAAGCAACAAAGAGGGATAAGCTTGCAGTGTTTTTTCCACGCCAAGACGTTTTAAAGTGCCAATCACTTTGTCGAGGCCCAGTGTCATGCCCAGCCTTGCGGTGGCAAGATTATACGAATGTGCCAATGCATCAATCAGTAAAATATTGGGATGTGACTGACGATCATAGTTTTCAGGTTCCCAAATATCACCATTAGGCAAGGTCAGGCGATAAGGTGAATCATCCAGCGGACTGGCTAAGGTAAAACCGTTTTCCAATGCGGTTAAAAATACTGCCGGTTTAACCAGTGAACCCATGGGCCGTTTGGCATCCAAAGCGCGGTTAAAACCCTGATAACGGGTGCGCCGGTCGCCGATAATGGCCAGTACTTCGCCTGTCTGTGGATCGGTGACCACCATGCTGCCCTGCAAATCGGCAAGTTTTTCACCATGTTGCTGTTGCAGATTATCAATGGTGTTAGTCAGTGCTGTTTCAGCTTTGCGCTGGCTGATAGGATCGAGACTGGTGAAAATTTGCAGGCCTTCGGAATTTAAATCTTCATCAGCGTATTCCTGACGCAGTTGCCGTTTAACAAGATCCAGATAGGCGGGATAGGCTTCTTTGGTTAACGTACCTTTGGCTACAACGCCCAACGGCGCATTGACCGCCATTACGTAATCATCCTCAGCAATTTTGCCTTCATCGAGTAACACTTTCAGTACCAGATCCCGCCGCTGTTTGGCGCGTTCCGGATGACGGCGTGGATCATAATAGGATGGCCCTTTAATCATGCCAGCCAACAGGGCGTGATGCTGTAGTTCCAATTCTTGAAGTGGCTGGGCAAAGTAATAATTGGCACCAAGACCAAAACCATGAATAGCCCGATTACCATCCTGACCTAAATAAACTTCGTTTAAGTAGGCTTCGAGAATTTCATCTTTGCTGTAGTGGTATTCCAATAGCAGTGCCATCGGCACTTCCATCAATTTGCGCAACAGCGTGCGATCGGCGGTCA
>JAWWAG010000068.1:0-11189 GCA_033721795.1 Methylophaga sp.
AGCAACGTTACCACCGATGGTGGAGGCATCTTGTGACGTTGGATCTACGGCAAATACCAGACCATTTTTACCAGCCAAATCAGAGACCCGACGCGTCACGACACCCGCTTCAGCGCGCACGGTGGCAACCTGATCATCACGCCCCGGTAATTGCCGATACTCAACCGCGCCCAGCCCTTCCAGCTTTTCGGTATTAATCACCACACTGTCGGCAGTTAACGGAATCGCACCGCCGGTATAACCGGTACCACCACCACGCGGAATAACTGTCAGCCCGAGTTCGATACAAGCCGCAATAATTGCTGCCATTTCAGCTTCGGTGTCCGGCGTAATAACGGCGAGTGGAAACTCTACCCGCCAGTCGGTTGCATCAGTGACATGACTGACCCGTGACAAACCATCAAACTTAATATTATGTCTTTTGGTGGTCCGGCTCAGTTTACGTAATACCAGTTTGCGGCGTTCTGCAGTTGCCAGCAGATCCCGTTCAAATTTTTCAACGGCGGTACGCGCGGCTTGTTCCAGTTGCAAGGCCAGATGATTTTCATTTTGGGTAGCACGATTGCGGATTTGATCGAGCCGATGATGTAAAGCGTGACGCAGCGACTGCCAGCGTTTGTTGTTTTCGACCAAATCATCCTGAATAAATGGATTACGTGTAATCACCCACATATCACCGAGCACTTCAAACAACATCTTTGCGCTGCGGCCGGTTTTACGCTGTTCACGCAATTGCTGCAGAATGTCCCACATCGGCTCTCCCATATAGCGAATGACAATTTCGCGATCTGAGAAAGAGGTGTAGTTGTAGGGGATTTCGCGTATTCGGGTTGACATAGCGGTTCGGCTAATCCTTATTGGACGGTGTTTAAAAGACAAGTCGCAAATTTTAACACGAAGCCGGATAATAGAAGACTTACTAAATACAATGCTTTTCGTGCGTTAACTATAGAGACCAGTCATTTCATGGATTTTCTGCAAATTATTGCTCTGGCAGTTTTACAGGGCCTGACTGAGTTTCTGCCTATTTCCAGCTCGGCACATCTGATTTTATTGCCCATCATCGCAGGCTGGGAGGATCAAGGTCTAGCGTTTGACGTCGCAGTACATATTGGCACGTTGCTGGCTGTAATCTTTTATTTTCGCCAGCAACTGCGCACATTAATTAATGATTGGTTTCGCTCCATCCAACGGGGGCAAACAGTAGGCGACAGCAAATTAGCATGGGCTATCGGTCTTGGCACCATTCCGGTAGGCCTTGCCGGTCTTCTTTTTAACGATGCTATCGAATTCTCGCTGCGTGATCCGCTTGTTATTGCGGCAACAACGATTGGGTTTGGTTTATTACTTGGCTGGGCTGACTGGCAAGGTAAACGGGTAAGGGACGAACACAGTCTTCGCTGGCAGGATATTTTATTTATTGGTGTTGCCCAGGCGATATCTCTGATCCCCGGCACCTCACGCAGTGGTATTACTATGACTGCTGGCTTAATGCTAGGTTTAACCCGCCAAGCAGCCGCACGGTTTTCATTTTTATTATCGATTCCGGTAACGTTTTTGGCAGGCACACTGAAAACGACTGAATTGATTGTGGCCGACACCCCTACGGATTGGATGGTACTATTGTATGGCGCAGCATTTTCAGCGATCAGTGCCTATTTGTGTATTGTCATTTTTTTGAAATTACTGGAACGCATCGGCATGTGGCCGTTTGTTGTCTATCGTTTGATTCTCGGGGCAATCCTGCTGTGGTTGTTTCTGTAAATGCAGTTGACAGTGGCTGCCTGAATCCGTAATATTCTCCCTCTTTATTTAGACCGCCTGCGTATTTTTTCAGGAGCAACCCGCGGAATGAAAACCATTAGTGCAAAACCAGCCGAAGTTCGTCGTGACTGGTTCGTTATCGACGCCAACGGCAAAACGCTGGGTCGCATGGCGACCGAAATTGCTCGACGTCTGCGTGGCAAACATAAACCGATCTACACGCCACACGTTGATACCGGTGATTATATCGTCGTGATTAATGCTGAAAAACTGCGTGTTTCTGGTAACAAGATGCAAGACAAAATCTACTACCACCACACTGGTCACATTGGCGGTATCAAGTCTATTTCTCTGGCAAAACAGCTGGACAAAGCACCAGAGCGTGTTATCCAGTCTGCGGTCAAAGGCATGTTGCCGAAAAACCCTCTGGGTCGCGCGATGTTCAGCAAACTGAAAGTATATGCTGGCAGTGAACATCCACACGTTGCCCAACAACCTCAAATGCTGGAAATTTAATCGGATATCGTTATGGCAGATTTATATTACGCAACAGGCCGCCGCAAAAGTTCTACCGCCCGGGTTTTTCTGAAACCAGGCACTGGTAGCATTTCAATCAATACCCGCACACTCGAAGACTATTTCGGTCGTGAAACGTCACGTATGGTCGTACGTCAGCCGCTGGAACTGGTAGAAATGCTCGATAAAGTCGATCTGAAAATCACTGTTCGTGGTGGCGGTAACAATGGTCAAGCCGGCGCCATCCGTCACGGTATCAGCCGCGCATTGGTTGAGCTGGACAGCGAATTGAAAACTGAATTACGTAAAGCTGGCTTTATCACACGTGATGCGCGTGCCGTTGAACGTAAGAAAATCGGTCTACATAAAGCCCGTAAGAAACCACAATTCTCTAAACGTTAATTGTTGGCAAAATGCACAATTTATAAAGCCACCCATTGGGTGGCTTTTTTTTGGCCAGCAGTTAATTCGTAACAAAATGTTGTCAACGCGCTAAAGGGGCTGGCTGTGGTTCGTTTAATACTGCTTTTCGGTATTATTTTCGTAGCGTTATTGCCAGTCAAAGTGATTGCAAAGCCCCCGGGAATCATTTACCCGCTGGTCCATTTGAAGTTTTTGAAAGTGATCGCAACGCTCAGCTCGGTGCCGAATACCGCTTTTCGCTAAAATCGCAATTATGGGATTTAATACCAAGTGTAGGCATTAATGCCAACAGTGATGGCGGGTAATAAGCACATGCTGGCATGTGATTTGATTTTGCGTTCAGCAAAAAAATGGCTGTTAATACCACCATTTGCTTGGGTGGTTTATCAGGATGGTGATGGCGCATACTGCTTTGGGGAGTGGCTGTTTATTTCGCAGCGGTCTGGAACTGGGCTATCGCTTATCCCTTACCTCAAAGCTTTCTGTGACGCTGTACCATATGTCCAATGCTGACTTGGCCAAAAACAATCACGGTCCAGAATCGCTGATAGTCTGCTACAGCCTAACACCCGCAAGCTGGCTTTAAGGCCGCTTGTATAGCTGGCCTTTGCCTTCAGGCTGGGTCTTGAAACGGCGATGTACCCATAAATATTGTTCCGGTGACTGCCGAACCTGAGACTCGACCCAATCATTGATGCGCTGGGCATCGTCCAGTTCATTATCTGTCGGATAGTTTTCCAGCGCAGGACTGATATCAATAAGATATCGACCATCGGCTTGGCGAACTGGCACATAAGGGACAACAGCCGCTCCACTCATTTTGGCGATACGGGCCGTAGCCGGTATGGTCGCCGCCTGCACACCAAAAAATCTGGCAAATACACAGGTACGCCGGCCAAAATCCTGATCTGGTGCATACCAGACTACTTTATTCTTTTTCAGCGCTTTGAGCATGCCACGCATATCAGCTTGTAAAATTGTACCTTCACTATGAAACTGCCGGTATTTAAGCATCACTGCATTAAATAACGGGCTTTTTAACTCACGAAACATTACATAGGTTGGTTGCTTGAGCATTATCAGCCGGCCGCCTAATTCCATACTGGTAAAGTGGCCCGTCAGCAAAATCACTCCTTTGCCTTTGGCCAGCGCCGCCTGTAAATGCTCAAGGCCATGATAATCAACGCGTTTGGCTAACTTATCATCTGAAGCCCACCAGCTCAGCGCGGTTTCCAGCGGCATCATACCCATGGTCTGCATATTACGACGCAGTAATTTCTGACGTTCAGCCGGAGATAATTCAGGAAAACAGAGCTCTAAATTGCGCCGGGCAATCCGCGCCCGATCTTTCGCAAACCACCACATCAACTGACCAATCATTTTCCCAATCGCCAACTGCCAACCCGCCGGCAGCAGCACCGATAAGCGCATCAAACCAAGTCCCAGCCAATTGAGCCAAAAGCGTGGATGTAAAAAGCGTTTTTGCAAAACTGTCATGATGGGTATCGGCTGGGGAATTGTGCCTATGCTATCATTTTACGGTTTGTTTATCTTTCATCTTAGTCATTGTTCTGAGTTGAACTTAGACAAGCGCCGGGCGCTCACCGTCCCATAACCTGATGCTGCGAGTCTGTTTTGAAGCTGATTTATACCCTGCTGTTTTATCTTGCGATCCCGTTTTTATGTCTGCGTCTTATTTGGCGTGGCCTGCGGTCACCAGCTTATTTCAAACGCTTGAACGAGCGTTTTGGTTTTATTGCTACCAGAAACACGCGTCAACCGCTTATTTGGGTACATGCCGTGTCGGTCGGTGAAGTGGAAGCCAGCCGGCCTTTAATTAAAGGGCTGCGTAATAACTATCCAAATCATCAATTGTTGATCACTACGATGACTCCAACCGGCAGTGAGCGTGTGACAAGATTATTTGGCGACAAAGTACTGCATTGTTATTTACCTTATGATTTGCCGTTTGCGGTTCGCCGCTTTTTAAAAGCCATGCAGCCACAATTTGGCATCATCATGGAGACTGAGTTATGGCCAAATTTATTAATTACCTGCCAGCAACAAAACATCCCGCTGGTCATTGCCAATGCTCGCTTATCTGCCCGCAGCGCTAAAGGCTATCAGCGTGTAAGCAAATTTAGCCGGCAGATGCTGCAAAGTTTGCCATTAATTGCCACCCAAACACAGGTTGATCGTCAGCGTTTTCAAGCGCTGGGCGCAGTAGCCGATCGGGTGCATGCCGTTGGCAATCTTAAATATGAAATCAGCCTGCCGGCCAGTCTTAATGAACAAGCCGAAGTGATGCGCTCAATGTGGGGTAACCGACCAGTATGGATTGCTGCCAGCACCCATGAAGGTGAAGAAGAAATTATTCTTAATGCCGCCAAACAGGTTCGTGGCCAGTTTAGTGATTTATTACTGATCATCGTGCCCCGTCATCCTGAACGCTTTGACCGGGTCGCCGGTTTATGTCGGCGTAACGGGCTGAAAACACTCCGCCGCAGTGAAAATAAACCCTGTCCGTCATCAATACAGGTATTGGTGGTCGATACCATGGGCGAATTGCCTTTATTTTATGCTACCGCTGATATTGCTTTGATTGGTGGCAGTCTGGTGCCCCATGGTGGGCATAATTTACTGGAACCGGCAGCTTTGGGCCGGGCAGTTGTAACCGGACCGCATTACTTTAATTTTACTGAGATTACCGAACGGTTTCTGCAGTTCGGCGCGGCAGTAAAAGTTTCTGGCAGCACCGATTTAGCCACCATTACAATCAGTTTACTTGCCGATCCCAAACGCCGCGCTGAAATGGGGGAAGCCGGTCAGGATTTGATCAAACAAAGTCAGGGTGCCAGCCAGCGTTTATTAAATTTGATTCAGCGGCATATCCAGCATGCCGGATGATGCTTTCTGGATGCAACAGGCAATGAATCTGGCGGCGCAGGCACAAGCTGCTGGTGAAGTGCCTGTTGGTGCCGTCATTGTTCACAACAATGAATTACTGGCGGAAGGTTTCAACCAGCCAATCAGCCGCGCCGATGCCACCGCGCATGCTGAAATTATTGCCCTGCAAGCCGCGTGTCAGAAAATGCATAACTATCGCCTGCCAGGCGCCACCATGTATGTCACGTTAGAACCTTGCATCATGTGTGCCGGCGCTCTGGTTCATGCCCGTGTTGAACGCCTGGTATTTGCTGCCAATGAACCTAAGACAGGCGCTGCCGGTAGTTTGCTCGATGTATTTAACCTGCCCAATATCAATCACCGGGTGAGCTGCCAGTCAGGTGTTTTAGCTGAACAGAGCAGTCAGCTACTGCGGGATTTTTTTCGTCAGCGTCGCTGATTTTGTGGGCTAATTTCGGGCGCTTTAATCGACTGCGATCGACAATCATCTTTAACGGCTTAAACTTAAAAGGATGCAAATCAGTCCTTATCAGGTGATAATTCTCTGCCATCATCAACAAAGTATGCATTTGAAAAAACTCTTTGTTTTGCTTATTTCTCTCACGATACTGGCTGCCTGCGATGATGCACGGACGCATCTCGAGCAGATTCAGGATCGTGGAGAATTACGTGTGGTCAGTCGTCAGGGGCTGACCAGTTATTATCAAAAATCGCCACAAGAGTTGGCAGGTTTTGAATACGAGCTGGCTCAGCAATTTGCCGAACAGCTGCATGTTGATCTTAAAATCATCATTCCGGAAAGTCTTGGCGAAATGCTGCGTATGCTGGAACAAGGCGAAGCAGATATTGCCGCTGCCGGTCTGACCGTTACGCCGGAAAGACAACAAACAATGCGGTTTGGACCGGTTTATCATGAAGTGACACAGCAATTAATTTATCGCAACGGCGCCAAACGTCCACGTAATATTGCGCAACTCGGCAATGGTCAGTTGGAAGTACTCGCCGACAGTAGTCATGTTGAGCAACTGCAGACACTGCAAAAGGAAGTCCCTGAACTGAGCTGGGTCGCCAATGATGATATCGACAGCACGGGGTTACTAGAACTGCTGCAGCTGGAGCTGATTGATTACACCATTACTGATTCTAATGAAATGTCTGCCAATCAGGGACTATATCCAGAGTTGCGGGTGGCCTTTGATATTTCGGATCCCCAGCCATTGGCCTGGGCTTTGAAAAAAGGCCGCGATGTCAGCCTTTATCGTGAAGTTATTAACTTTTTTGATGTGATTGAAGAAAACGGTTTTCTGGACCGGTTAATTGAACGCTACTACGGTCATATCCGTCGGTTTGATTATGTCGATAGCCGCGCCATTAACCGTCGTATTCTGACCCATTTACCGACATATCAAGAGTGGTTTATGCAGGCCAGTGAGCAATATGGCTTTGACTGGCGATTACTGGCCGCGATTGCCTATCAGGAATCACACTGGAATCCGCAGGCTGTCTCCAGTACCGGTGTAAAGGGGTTAATGATGCTGACACGGGCAACCGCTGAGGAAATGAATGTCGATGATCGTCAGGACCCGAAACAAAGCATTATGGCCGGGGCTGCCTATCTGGATTTAATGCGAGACCGTTTACCCGAACGGATTCAGGAACCGGATAGGACTTGGATGGCGCTGGCTGCCTATAACATTGGTATGGGCCACCTGGAAGATGGCCGGATACTGACCGAGGCCAATGGCGGTAATCCGGATCGCTGGACCGATGTTCGTGAAAACCTGCCACTACTGACACAAAAGGAATGGTTTGAAAAAACCCGCTATGGTTATGCGCGTGGTAATGAGCCAGTGCGTTACGTTGCGAATATCCGCCGTTATTACGATATTATGCTGCAACACAACACGGTTAACCCTGCTCAAATCACGCCGATTGATCCCCCTTCGGGGCCTAGTAAATCACTGCCAGCCGCTTTATAAAATGCGTAAAAAAGCCCGCATAGAGCGGGCTTTTTTATCTGGTAGAAGTACGGTTATTTTTCAGCTGCCGATTTTTCAATCAAATGATCCACCACATCCAGCATGTCTTCAAGACTACCGGCTTGTGGTGCATCAGTACGGTATTTACCATCGACGATCATCGCCGGAACACCGGTAATCCCAGAAGTCTGGCTCATGACCAAAGCTTTTTTGACTCTGGTTTGCACGACAAAAGAATTCATCTGTTTGGCAAACGCTTCGCGATCAATACCCTGTTCTTCAACAAAATCCAATAACTCGTCTTCTGTGGTCAGGCGGCGTTTTTCAACATGGATGGCGTTGAATAATTTTGGATGCAACATTTCCAGATCACCGGTCTGCTCAGCGGCATAAAATACGCGTGCCAGCTGCAACCAGCTATCACGGAAAATCGCTGGCACTAACTGAAACTCAACATTGTCAGGCAATGTTTCTTTCCATTGTGAAACCTGTGCATCCAGTTGGAAACAATGCGGGCAAGAATAAGAAAACAACTCTACCACCTGCACTTTTTGGCTATTGTCATTACGCGGCATTTGTTTACCGGCTTCTGAATAATGCTGGCCCTGTTGATAATCAGCTGCACTGACGCCCAATGGTAATAACCACATTGTTGGTAACAGCAGTAACGTTTGCATCATTTTTTTCATCATTGTTTCCTTTATTTACAACGTGCCGTAAGAATGCAGGCCCGATAAGAACATATTGACACCTAAAAAGGCGAATAAGGTCACGAACAAACCAACAATTGCCCACCATGCCATTGGCACACCGCTCCAGCCTTTGGTCATTCGCATATGCAGCCAGGCAGCGTAATTTAACCAGACAATCAGTGCCCAGGTTTCTTTAGGATCCCAAGACCAATACCCGCCCCAGGCTTCTGCCGCCCACAAAGCGCCAAGTATTGTTGCCACGGTAAAAAAGGCAAAACCCAATGCAATGCTTTTATACATGACATCATCCATCAGGCTTAGCGATGGCATTGCCTGCACCCAGGAACTGGCCGGATTTTTTTCATGGCGCCAGGCGACCAGTAAATAAGCCACCCCAATCATGGCCGCCATGGCAAAGGCACCGTAACCAATAAAATTGGCCGGCACATGGATCTTCATCCAATAACTTTGTAAAGCGGGCACCAGCGGCTGGATCTCATGCGCATTGCGTTCAAACATGTACCAGAGTTGAAAAAATACTGCTGCAGAAATCACCAGTAAAACAAAGCCACCCAGTTTACGGGTCTGATAACGGCGCTCATAAAACAGGTATAGCAGCGCGGTGACGACAGCAAATAAAATAAACACTTCATAAAGATTACTGACCGGGATATAACCTATATCCTCGCCCATCATATGGGTTTCTCGCCAGCGCACCATTAAACCCGTCATACCAAAGGTCGTTGCCGTCCAAGTGAGCACCGTGCCGATTTTTTCCAGATAATCAGAACGCCGCCATAGCCCCGTGAAATAAGTCACTGTAGCCGCCAGAAACAATGCACTCATCCACATCAACGCGGACTGGCTGGACAGCAAATATTGCAGCCAGAAATTACTATCCGCACGGCCTAAATCGGCACCATAGAGCTGTAAGGCCGTTAGACTGAGTACCGCGACAGCAATACTGTGCCAGCGAAAAGCCGGCCAGAAATGGCCTAAAAAGCCCATGGCAACAGCTGTCATGATCAGAATGCTGGTTTCATAAACATCCAGCACTGAATGATAGCCAGCTAAAATACCAATTGTTGCCAAGAATAATAATAGTGGCCACCACCAATTGCTGAGCTGGGATTTTTGCGTTGATTCAGTTGATATCATTATTTTCTCATCATTCTGACAGTTTGCCGGATTAGGTCTTATCCGACCCGACAGAGTTCCCGTTGATGCTAGCCAGCATCTGTTGCTGACTGACAAAAACGGCATCAAATTCGCGCGGGTTACGATTACTGGTACCAGCCATTAATACCTTGCTACCGTTGCCATCAGCTTCAAGCCATAACCAAATACGGCGCTGTGGCAAATAAAACAGTAAAAACACACCAACCACCAGCAACAAACAGCCGAAATACACGGTATTTTTGCCCGGTGCTTTGGCGATTTGCAAACCAGTTGACTGAATATGCTCATAATCAATGAGCTTTAAAAATACCGGCGAACCATATCGGGGCAGACTGCCAATGGCATCAACAGCATCCTGTAAAAACTGCACCTGCTCTGGATCTTCAGGATTCGCATCAGGAACAATTTCAGTAAAGTACATTCGTGCCAGCATTTCCCGCAGCATGCCGAGATAGGCCGGGGCTAAATTATCACGGTCAACTTCTGGCAGCTCATTTTCAACAAAGTTACGCACTTCATCAAAACCCCCGCGCATAAACATTTTTATCAGCGTTTCAAGCGTTGATTGCAGATTGTTTTCCAACTGCGGATCTTTATCCGGCAATACCGATAAAGCATCCCGCATCATGGCATTTGCAACGCGCTCCGTTTTATCAGCATCACGAAGCGCATCACTGAAAGCCACAAACTTATCCAGTTCCCCGTTTTCATCAACCGGTAGATAAAGATAGGCAAATTCTTCTGCCGGACTGTTCCGGACACCACTTAAATAAAACTCACGACCGTCACGCGGTACTGGCAGCATATAATTTTCAAATTCGCGGGCTTCACCCGTCGGTGCACGGAGTTTATAGCCAATGCTTGGCCCAAAATTACGAATATTATCCGGATCAGCTTCCGTCGGATCCGCATTGATATTAAACGGCCGGAAATTAGTCATTTCTAACTTCAGCGTGGTGTCACCCCAGCGCAGTTCGCTGTTAGCAAACACTTTGGTATCTAACGATACCGGCTGTTCGCCAATACGGGTATCCAGCGGCCAGGCTTCAATACTCAGTTTGGAACCACCATCACCAAAACTGGCCTGATAAATTGCATGACCTTTATAAATCAATGGATGATTTACTGAAATCGTCTCAGCTAACGGCGACTCTCGGTCGGGGTCGTGGATAAGCAGATCCGATTCGAATGATTTCGGCTGGCCATTGGAATAGTGTTCTATGCGGAAATCTTCGACTTCAATGCGAAATGGTAAAGCCTGCAACAAATAACCATCGCGTACCGGTAAAAATGCGACCTCTGCGCCCCGGCCTTCCGGAATACTGACGCTGCCACGAAAAGCCATATCACTGACCGGCAACCGGCTTTCAGCAGGAATATCACGGATTGCCAAATCACGAGTTTCAATTTTCAGCTTGCCCTGCCATTCAGCAATTTTCAGCGGCATATTGCTATCCATCAAACCGCCGATACAAATCACTACTATCGCAATATGGGTAAATAAATAACCAAGCCGGTTCATGCCGCCGCGCATCGCCGAAATCAGCACAGCACCATTTTTTTCGGTCAGCCGACTGCGAAAACCTTGTGCTTTTAACTGCTGCTGATAAACGGGAGTTATAGCTGACACCGACTGCGGCGCTGACCATTCAGCATGATGCTGCATCAATCTCAGCGATTTTTTCTGCACCTGAGTGCGTAGCTGCCAAATATCTCTGACCATCGCCGG
>JAWWAG010000069.1:0-11165 GCA_033721795.1 Methylophaga sp.
AAGTAATTACTTTCGCTACAGCCCAGTAAATATAAAAAAATTAGTTCGGCTATGAACCATGACTTTCTTAATCAGGACACACAAATAAGCGAACTCCATGAGACGCGGCACCGGTGGTTACAGGACTTCGTTATTGCTACTGGTGTTGATAATCTCGCTGAGCTGGGTTGTGGTTCCGGACGTTTATTGTGGAAGATTCTGCAACATACGGATTGCCGGGTGACAGGTGTGGATGACTCTGGCCTCTCAGTAATGCAGGCGCGGGATAATCTTGCAGCTTTTTTGATGGGTGAACCGCCACGGGCATCATTACGGGTGGGCAGTTATATGGATGCGTTACCGGATTTACAGGCCATACCGCTGATAATCATGACCGAGACCATTGAGCATATTTTGCCAACGGATTTATCGCGGGTCGAGCATAACGTCTTCAGTAATATGGCACCTAAACAGGTAGTCATGACGACGCCGAATGCTGAATTCAATGTCCTTTATGGACTGGTGCCCGGACAATACCGCGATCCGGATCATAAATTTGAGTGGTCAAGGCAAAAATTCAGGCAATGGTCACTTGGTGTTGCCCGTCGTCATAGCTATCAGGTCAGTTTTGCCGGTATTGGTGAGGATGAGCCGGGACTGGGGCAGCCTACCCAGGTTGCGATATTTACAAAAAACGAGGCCATAGATTGTTAACATTGTTACCTTAGGATACTAGCTTAAACAAACTGATAATGGATTAAGGGGAGCGCATGCTTAGGCTTTATAAGATTGCACTGGGACGGATCCAGGAAATCCCGGTGACGGATCATTTAACGGCAGATTTGTTGAAACAAGCCGATTGGATCGATGCATTGGAGCCAGATGAAGACGAACGCGCTTTACTGGCGACGTTGTTTAGTGACGAAGTCCCTGACATTGACGATGTCGAGGAAATTGAAGCCTCTGCACGCTGCTTTGCTGATCAGGATGGTTTACATGTGCACTCGATGTTTCTGGGCGCTTCGGAAGGCCGGCATCAGACCGTGTCAGTGGCGTTTATTCTGCAGCCGGAGCGGTTGATTGCTATTCGTGATGGTGAACTCAGTGATTTCCGCTTATTACGGATGCGGGCGCGCCGTGGCCAGATTAGTTGTAAAACACCGACTGAGTTACTGGTAACTTTATTCGAACAAAAAGTCGAAAACCATGCTGATACCCTTGAGGATATTCATCGGCAGCTTGAAAAAGTCAGCCATTTTGTCCTTGAAGAAGAAAACAGCGATCTGGAAGATGCCATCGGTCAACTGGCTCAGCTGGAAGATAGCAACGGTAAAATGCGCTTATGCTTAATGGATACGCAGCGGGATATTTCGTTTCTGCTACGCCATTTACCGCAGGTTGCAGAGCAGCGTGATACCCTATACGAGATCTTGCGTGACTTAGAAACATTGCTGTCGCACACCACATTTTTATTCGACAAGATCAACTTTTTGATGGATTCGACTCAGGGCTTTATCAATATCAAGCAGGCGCAAATCATTAAAACCTTTTCCATCGCTGCGGTGGTTTTTTTGCCGCCGACCCTGATTGCCAGTATTTACGGCATGAACTTCAACACAATGCCAGAGCTCAGCTGGCAATTTGGTTATCCGCTGGCGATCGGCTTGATGATAGCTGCGGGTATAGCACCATATTTGGTATTCAAACACAAAGGCTGGTTATAAAACCCGCCAGAATGATTACAACAGGAGCAGAAAATATGAGCCGACATTTTGATACCGCCGAGGGCTTGAGTGAAAACCATGATCCGGCCACCCATGAGTTTGTCTTTAACCAAACCATGTTCCGCATCAAAGACCCTAAGCGTACCCTGCATTTTTACAGCGAAGTCATGGGCATGACGCTGATTAAACGTTTTGATTTTCCGGAAATGAAATTCACGTTGTACTTTATGGCGGCAATTTCACCATTGGAACAAAAAAACTGGTCAGAGGACAATAATGAGCGCATCAAACAAACTTTTGCCCGCCCAGCCATGTTGGAGCTGACCCATAACTGGGGCGACGAAGATAAAGATGATGTGCAATATCACAACGGTAACAGCGATCCGCGCGGCTTTGGACATATTGGTTTTGCAGTGCCGGATGTTGATTCAGCCTGTGCGCGATTTGAAAAAGCGGGTGTGCCGTTTGTCAAAAAACCGAATGACGGCAAGATGAAAGGCATTGCCTTTATTCAGGATCCTGACGGGTATTGGATCGAAATTTTCACCCCGGATCGCCAGCCGGAATTGCTGAAAGAACATCTGGCATAAGCCTTTTTCTTGATGGCAGCTCATGATGGGCTGCCATTTGTCATACTTGCCATAATCCTTGAAGCGCATAATTAGGTTGCGTATGGTGAAACTTACTATCGCTAAATCAAGGAGCGCATGATGGCACTTGCATCGGCAAGATTGAGCACGAGTAAACTTTTCATCAGCAGTCTGCTGGCCTTATCGGTATCACCGGTGATGGCAGAAACATCCCAGGAAGGACCGTTCAGCTATGAACTGTATTTATCGCTGCGTATGCAGGCTGAATCGGTTCAGCCTGATAATACTGCAGCGCTCAATGATTATCGTGGTTTGCGGGATGCTTTTTCACGGGTAGGTGTCAATGCGCAATATGCTTTTGACAAGGACACAGCCTTGTTTGCCCAGTTGGAAATCCCCTTTGATTCGGCAAATATTCGTTTCAGGGATTCTTATGATCAAGGCGGATCGGGCCGCGATGACCGTGAGAGTTTGCGCGTGGCGCGATTGGGTCTGAGCAGTCGAATGGGCACATTGGTGGCAGGACAGCAATGGATGCCTTATTACAATGCAATTTTATTTCCTGTCGATCAGTTCAGTACGTTTTACAGCGGCTTTGCCAGCTACACAACATTTCGTGTTAAAGAAACAATAGCTTATCAGAGCCCGATTTTAAACGGATTCAGTTTTGGTGGTTCTTATTCCAGCGCTGCTGGTAATGCCCGTTCGTCGTCGCGGATTGATGACCGACGTATCCAGACAGTAGCCAGCTATCAGCTTGATAATACCCGGCTGTCAATAGGTATGGATGATCGTGGTAATGCCCGCGGTTTTGAAGACAAAATCTATGGCGCGACACTATCGCATAATCAGGGGCCCTGGAATCTGGCACTGAAATATGAGGTGACCGATACCGATAATCCCAACAGCTTTTTTGGCGACGATGCCGAAGCTTTTAATATCTTTGCCAGTTACCGCCATGGCGATAACTTGTATAAGGTGATGGCGGCAAATATTGAAAGCTACGGTGAAGCGGTGATGCATGTGGGCATCGATCATCAATTCAATAACGAATTAACGCTGTTTGCCGAGTTTTATCAGGAACAGGAAACAGCCGCCCTGACCTGCAAGAAATGCGGTCTGGACGGTTTTAATGCCGCAGCCAGTGGCGGCAAAGTCATCGCCGTTGGTTTTCGCTATACCCTGAGCTCTTACTAAGAGGGCTTGCTATATTCCGTTTCCGGATTGCGTAATTCGCCATTTTCGTCGAGCATATCGTCATGTTCATCCATTTTCCATGGCAAAATGCCCGGTGAAATATGCAAAAAGTGCAGGTATTTTTCAAACTGTGTCAGTAAGTCATCAATGATTTCCTGCTCGCTGCAACCGTAAATATCATAAGATGCACCACCGCGACGCATAAATACCTCAGCGCGATAATAGCGTTTGTCGCCATCCGGATCATCAGCCATTTCCGGGTAGGCAAAGGTTGGCGTCGAGTAACCACGCATTCTTACTTCATAAATAAAGTCGAGCTCACCTTCGCGAATGACTTCGATATAGGCACGGTGTTGTTGATCGTCAAAAAATACCGATACCGGCCAGCCTTGATCTTTTAGCTCGGTCCCGACGTGTTGCATAGCCGGATAAATTTTGTCGCGGATATAGCCTGAAACCTGCTGGAAGTCAGGGTAGCTAATCAGACTGGTCAGGCGTTTTTTCCATTGCTTTGGATTATGCTGCCAATGGTGCATCGCAGCGCTGAGGCTGGCTTCACGATGTCCTTCAATCGATAGAGCACGCCACATACCTATCGCTGCTAATAACATAATGATGGCGAAGGGCAGGGCACTGGTGATACTCATGGTTTGCAGCGCACCTAAACCGCCCGCAAGCAATAAAGCCGCTGCAACCACACCTTCCAGTGTCGCCCAGAAAACACGCTGCCATACAGGCGTTTTGCTGATACCGCCGGATGCCAGAGAATCAATGACCAATGAGCCGGAATCCGATGATGTAACAAAAAATGTCATAATCAGAATCACGGTGATAAACGAAACAAAACTGCTCCAAGGTAATTGTTCAAAGAGTTTGAACAGCGCAACGGCGGTATCATTTTGTACCTCGGTGATAAGTGCTGTATAACCCTCATTCATAATCATATGCAGCGCCGTATCACCAAAAATTGAAAACCACATGAAGGTGAATATGGTCGGGACAAACAGGACGCCAAACACAAATTGGCGAATGGTCCGGCCACGGCTGATTTTGGCAATAAATAAACCAACAAACGGCGCCCAGGCAATCGTCCAGCCAAAGATAAATAACGTCCAGTTACCTATCCAGTTGCCAGCGGTATAAGCCTGCAAATTAAAGGTGCGCTCAACAATATTATTGAGATAACTGCCCGTGTTTTGCAAAAAAGTCTCGAGAATAACGATTGTCGGGCCAACGATAAATACAAATAACATCAACGAGATAGCCAGCACCATATTGACGATAGACAAGCGTTTAACACCTTTATCAAGACCGGCAACGACCGACATAATCGCCAGGATTGTAATAACGGCAATGGTGATAATTTGTACCGTGACGCTGACCGGTATGTCTTCCCACAGATAATTCATACCGGCATTAATTTGTGCTACCGACAAGCCAAGTGTGGTCGCAATACCAAACAAGGTACCGAGAATGGCGATGACATCGACGGTATGACCAATTGGCCCATAAATTTTATCGCCGATTAACGGATACAACGCTGAACGCATTGACAGTGGCAAGCCGTGACGAAAGGCAAAATAGGCCAGCACCAGACCAGTCAGGCCATAAATGGCCCAGATATGAAACCCCCAGTGAAAAAATGCAATTTGCATCGCTTGCTTGGCGGCATCAATGGTTTCCGGGGCACCGGCTGGTGGTGAGGCGTAATGCAACACTGGTTCGGCAACGCCAAAAAACAGCAGGGCAATACCGTAACCAGCCGAAAATAGCATGGCAAACCAGGCGGGAAAACTATATTGCGGTTCGGCATGATCCGGCCCCAGTTTGGTTTTACCCCAGCTGGATAAACCCACCACGACAATAAACACCAGAAAAAACGCCACAGCCAGCATATAGAACCAGCCAAAGGTCTCAGTCAGAAATGCCAGTACATCGGCAAACGCTTCGCCTGCAAGTTCAGGATTACTGATAGTGCCAATAACCAATAACAGTGTGATGATAACCGCAGGGAAAAAAACGGGGATAAGGATCGTGCTACGGCGTGGTGGAGCCGATTGATCAGTGGTCATGGCTGGTTCCTAATTGCTTATTTAAGGCAAATTGACCGCACGACAAAGGGTAAGTCAGAAAGCGGCCAATAGAATCGTTCCCTATGCATTCTGGTGATGCAAGCGCTTGCTGTCAAACCAGCACTGCCATTGTCGCCATTAAAAACGCCGCTGAGACGTCAACCACAGCGGCGTTTTTATTGTACTTTTCAGACGACTTAGTCTCCTTTAGGTCCCAGCAGGAACCAGATAATCAGACCCAATAATGGGAACAACATCAGGATCAGAATCCACAGTACTTTTGCAACGCCACCCGCTGAACTTTTTGCGACTTTAATGATTGCCCAAATGACGATGATTAACCAAATCAGGCCTAACAGGCCACCGATTTCCAAGCCCATAAACTCGCTCCTTTGCTTGTGCAGAAAAATGTCCTTCCAGCATAGCCAGAAAACGTCATTGTTGCCAACTAAGGTATTTTAGTTTGTGCTAATAAACCGCCACCCAATGCTTTGTATAGCGTCAACTGATTACGTAAACGTGCCAGATCAGTGGCAATTTCTGCCAATTGCGCATCAATTAGACTGCGCTGTGCATCAAGCACTTCCAAATAACTATCAACACCCGCGTCAAAACGTTTTTCAGCCAGTTCCAGACTACGGGCGGTGGCTTTTCTTAAATCCTGCTGCGCGGACAGTTGATCTTCCAGTGTTTGTCGCGCTTCGAGTTCATCATAAACTTCTTTAAAGGCCCTCTGAATCACTTCCTGATAACGGACAATACTGATCTCCTTTTCCAACTCTGCAACATCCAGATTGGCAGTATTAATCCCCCAATCAAGCAGCGGAATGTTGAATTGCGGTGCGATTTGCCAGGTGCGACTACTCGATTCCAGCAAATCTGCCGGATTAGTCGCTGCCAATCCGAGGCTACTGGTCAAACTTATCCGTGGGAAAAAAGCCGCCCGCGCGGCACCAATGTTGGCATTAGCAGCTTTGATGGCGAGTTCGGCGGCGGTGACATCCGGACGTTTTAATAACGTATCTGATTGCAGATTATCCGGTAGTGTCCGCAGTAAATCTGCGGGTTGCCACTGCTCCGCGTAGTCAGTTTTTTGCAACGGCTGACCGACCAGTAATTCCAGTAAGGTAAAATTCTGATTGGCCTGTTGCTCGAATTCAGCTTCGGCGATACGTGCTTCATGAACTGCAGTTTCCGCCTGTCGTAAAGCCAGCTCAGAGGAGAGACCGCCTTCGTAACGCCGGTTGATTAACCGATAACTTTCTTCACGGGCTTCACGGGTTGACTTCGCCAGATCCAGTTGCGCCAGACTGGCTTGCCAGCTCAGATAGGCGTCGGCGACTTCGGCAACTAAGGTCAGTTGGGTACTTTTTAAAGTCGCATCCTGCGACAAAAACTCATTTAAAGCCGCCTGCTCCAAACTCTCGAGCCGGCCAAAAAAGTCTATTTCCCAGGAAGGTATGCCAACACCGACACTGTATTGTTCAAAAATACCGCTTTGTCCAAACTCATTGGCATTGGCGGAAAAGCGCTGCCGGTTATAGCCGCCCTCACCATCCAGCATCGGTAATTGCTCCGCGCGGCGGATCCGGTATTGTGCCCGCAATTGCTCAACCAGCAATGCTGTGGCTTGCAGATTGCGGTTATTGTTCAGGGATAAACCAATCAATTCTTGCAGCGCCGGATCCTGGTAAAAGTCCCGCCAGCCAATATCGGCTGCCGTTAACTGCTCGCTGCTGTCCTGTTTTTCAGGCAGTGGGCTGGGATTTTCGGGTCGCTGATAATCAGGGATCATCGAGCAACTGCTTAAGGTCAATGTCAGCAGGCTGGCAGTGAGCCACATCCGTGAAAATGTCATGCCAAATCTCCTGTGGCAGTCGTTTGTTTGGCCGGTGATTTGCCTGTGAGTTTCGCTGATAAGCGGAACACCACGACAAAAAATACCGGAATAAAGAAAATCGCCAGCGTCGTTGCCGCCAGCATACCGCCAAAGACGCCGGTACCGATGGCATTTTGCGCGCCACTGCCGGCACCACTGGCTATCATTAATGGTGTCACGCCGAGCATAAAGGTCAGAGCCGTCATGGCAATCGGTCGAAGCCGCATACGAATCGCTTCCAAGGTCGCTTCCGTTAGCGATTGGCCTTGCTCATACAGCGATTTGGCAAACTCGACGATTAAGATAGCATTTCGAGCCGACAAACCGATGGTCGTTAACAGGCCGACCTGAAAGTATATGTCATTGGACATTTCTCTTCCCAGTGCAAAAACCACTGCCCCGAGTACACCAAGCGGCACCACCAGCATCACCGAAAAGGGCACTGACCAGCTCTCATAAAGTGCGGCCAAAAACAGAAATACCACGAGAATCGACAAGGCATAAAGTAATGGTGCTTGAGAACCGGATTCGCGTTCCTGTAACGATAATGCTGTCCACTCATAACCAAAGCCTGTCGGTAATTCTGATACCAACTCTTCCATGGCCTGCATGGCTTCACCGGAGCTGAGCCCTTCTGCGGCCTGACCTTGAATGTTCATGGCCGGCACACCGTTATAGCGTTCCAGACGCGGTGAACCATAGATCCAGCGTGATGAGCTGATGGCCGACATCGGCACCATTTCGCCCTCATTATTACGGACATACCAATTGCCGACATCATCCGGCATCATTCGGAACGGTGCATCCCCCTGCACATAAACCCGTTTAACACGACCTTCATCGATAAAGTCGTTAACATAAGTCGAGCCCCAGGCGGTGCTGAACGTATTATTAATATCATTCAGTGACACGCCAAACGACATGGCTTTTTGGTGATCAATATCAATTTTGAACTGTGGCCGATCTTGCAGGCCACTATGACGAACCTGAGTAAGTCGTGGATCCTGATTTGCTTTGGCCAGTAATTCATCACGTGCTTTGACCAATGCGTCATGACCGAGACCACCTAAATCCTGCAACATCATATTAAAACCACTGGCATTGCCTAACTCACGAATCGGTGGCGGTGCAATGGCAAATGCCGTGGCCTCTCTGAACTGACTGAAATAGGCTGATGCTCTGCCAGCAATCGCCTGAGCGCTTTGCTCGGCGTTGGTCCGCTGATCCCAGGGTTTGAGATTGACGAAAATTAAGCCGCTGTTCTGACCGCGGCCGCTGAAACTGTAGCCGATAACTGAAAACACCGATGCAACACTGTCAGCCTCCTGTTCGAGATAGTAATTCTCAATACGATTCATGACCTCAATGGAACGTTGTTTAGAAGCATTAACCGGCAGCTGCATTTCAGTGAATAAAATCCCTTGATCTTCATCGGGGAAAAACGATGTCGGTAACTGGGTAAACAGATAACCAAGGCCGCCAACGATCAGCAAGTACACCAACATGGTACGACCGGATCGGGCAATTAAATAACCGACGGCACTTTGTGTGCCTCTGCTGGTACGCGCAAAACTGCGGTTAAACCAGCCAAAAAAGCCTTTTTTCTTAGCGGGATCATGTTCAGCATCTTTAAGTAACGATGCACACAAAGCGGGTGTTAATGTCATCGCCAACAGCAGGGATAATGCCATTGCTGAGACGACGGTTATCGAAAACTGCCGGTAAATAACGCCGGTAGAGCCGGGGAAGAATGCCATTGGTATAAACACCGCCGAGACGGTCAGCACAATACCGACCAGTGCGCCGGTGATTTGATCCATCGATTTCCGGGTGGCTTCCTTGGCTGACAAGCCATCTTCATGGATGACTCGCTCGACGTTTTCAACAACCACAATGGCATCATCAACCAGCAGTCCTATTGCCAAAACCATAGCAAACATGGTCAGCATATTGATGGAATAACCAAAGGCCAACAAAATGGCAAAAGTCCCCAGAATAACCACCGGCACGGCAATCGCCGGGATCAAGGTGGCCCGGAAATTCTGCAAAAACAGATACATCACCAGAAACACCAAAATCATCGCTTCTATCAGGGTTTTGACAACGCCCTCAATAGAGATTTTGACGAACGGAGTCGTGTCGTAAGGGTAAGTGACTTGTAAACCTTCGGGAAAAAACGGCTCTAATTCACCAATACGATCTCGCACCGCTTGCGCGGTTTCCAGTGCATTAGCACCTGAAGCCAGCGTGATCCCAAGGCCGGCGGCGGATTGTTTATTGTATTCGGTTTCAAACTGGAAATTCTCACCCCCCAGGGATACCTCGGCCACATCACGGATCTGAATGGTTGAGCCGTCTAAGTCTACCCGCAGCAGAATGTTTTCGAACTCTTCCACAGTTTCCATCCGGGTTTCAACGACAATGCTGGCTGCAATTTGCTGGCCTTCAACGGCCGGTGTGCCACCGATTTCACCGGCAGCAATTTGCACGTTTTGTTCGCGGATAGCATTAACGACATCTTCAGTAGTCAGTTTGTAACTCGCCAGTTTGTCAGCATTAAGCCAGATGCGCATTGCATACTGTGAACCGAACAGGTTAATTTGACCGACACCGTTGACCCGACTAACCGGATCCTGGATTTTAGCAGCGACATAATCGGCAATGTCGTAACGATCCATCTTGCCGTCTTCCGAGACAAAACCCATGACCATTAAAAAACCAGTACTGGATTTGGTTACCCGTATCCCTTGTTGCTGAACTTCTTGCGGCAGCAGTGGCATGGCTGCCTGCAATTTATTCTGTACCTGTACCTGAGCGATATCCGGATCAGTATCGGCCTGAAAAGTTACAGTGACCTGACCCACACCGCTGGAATCACTGGTTGAACTGATGTATTGCAAATCATCGAGTCCGGTCATATTTTGCTCGATAACCTGAATCACCGAGTCTTCGACAACTTTGGCTGATGCACCGGGATAACTGGTGCGAATTTCAATAGCTGTCGGAGCAATACCGGGATACTGGGCTATCGGTAACAAAAAGATCGACAGCAGACCCGCCAGCATGATCAGAATGGCGATAACCCAGGCAAATATAGGGTGGTCGATAAAAAAACGTGCCATAGATTAGCTCTCGTCTGTTACACGATCATCATTGCTGACGATAGTTACTTCGGCACCTTCGGCTATTTTTTGCAGGCCCTCGACAATGACTTTTTCACCACCTTGCAGACCTTCTGAAACCAACCAGTGATGATTAATTTCGCGTTGCACGGTTACTGGCCGTTGCTCAACCTTATTATCATCATTGACCAGCATTACCGATGCCTGACCTTCACGATCAAACATCACCGCCTTTTGCGGCACCAGAATGGCATCGTCTATGCGCCCCTCATCAACGGTCGTACGCACATACATGCCGGGGAGCAATAAACTATCAGGGTTCGGAAAGCTGGCACGCATGACAATGCTGCCGGTCATCTCATTGACGTTCACTTCCGAAAACTGCAGTTCACCAACATGTTCATAATCGCTGCCATCTTCAAGCTTCAGCCTGACTTCAGGTGATGTTTGACCATCTATCCGGCCAGACATCAATTGCCGGCGGAGTTGCAATATTTCTTTTGAGGCCTGAGAAATATCAACATAAATTGGATCCAGTTGATGAATGGTGGTCAGACTATCTTCTTGGCCGGCATTGACCAGTGCCCCTTCGGTGACATGTG
>JAWWAG010000070.1:0-11036 GCA_033721795.1 Methylophaga sp.
CCATGCGGCATCGCGGCCAGCGCGATCACCATCAAAACAAAAAACAATTTCTGGCGCACTGCGGATCAATTGCCGTAAATGATCGGATGTCGTGGAAGTACCTAACGTAGCCACAGCGTTATTGATGCCAAATTGCGCCAGAGCAATAACATCCATATAACCTTCAACAATCAAAATACGCTGCAATTGCCGGTTGGCTTTACGCGCCTGATACAGGCCATATAATTCCTGGCCTTTATGAAATACCGGCGTTTCCGGGGAGTTCAGGTATTTGGGTGCATCTTCCGGATCAATGACTCGACCGCCGAAACCAATCACCCGACCCCGGCGATCACGGATTGGGAACATCAGTCGTTTGCGAAAACGATCGTAAAGCCGACCTTTTTCATTTTTAATAAGCAAACCGCCCTCTTGCAGCATCTCAATCGTCTGCTGATTATTACCAAAGGTGCGCAATACATTATCCCAGCCATCAGGTGCCATACCCACATCAAAAAAATTGATGATCTCGCCGCTTAATCCTCGCTGTTCCAGATAAGCATTAAAAACGTCTTTCTGCGGGTGATTTTGTAGCTGGTGTGCGTAATATTTACTGACTTTGTCTAGCAAATCGTAAAGATTCTGCCGAACCGGAGTTAACGATGTCGGCTGGGTAACCGGTACTTGCATGCCGACACAATCAGCCAGCTCCTGAATGGTTTCCGGAAAGCTGAGCTGCTCGTATTCCATCAAAAATCCAATTGCCGTGCCATGAGCACCACAACCAAAACAATGATAAAACTGTTTATCGGGGCTGACAGTAAAAGATGGGGTTTTTTCGTTATGAAACGGGCAACAGGCGTGCAGATTTTTGCCGGCTTTTTTCAACGGCAGACGACTATCTATCACATCGACAATATCGACGCGGGATAGAAGTTCATCTATAAATTGGGGGGGGATCTGACCGGCCATAAGTTAATTATGGCCGAAGATCATCATTGATGGTAACCATGTCTTTATCAGACCTGGTGTCAGGGCGTTCAGGCGCTGAGTGCCGCCTTAACTTGACTGCTGACTGCACCCATATCGGCGCGGCCTTGTACTTTGGGACGCAAGACAGTCATCACGGCGCCCATATCTTTAATGCTGTTGGCGCCACTTTCGGCAATGGCTGAAGCAATAGCAGCGTTTAATTCAACCTCAGACAGAGGCGTCGGCAAAAACTCTTCGATGATTGCCAGTTCAGCACGTTCAATAACCGCCAAATCTTCACGACCAGCCTGCTCAAACTGCGACAATGAATCTTTGCGTTGTTTGGTCATTTTGGTCAGGACAACAATGATATCGTCGTCACTCAAATCCTGGCGATTATCGACCTCAAGCTGTTTAATAGAGGCAGTAATCTGCCGCAGCGTATTGAGGCGATCTTTATCCTTGGCACGCATCGCATCTTTGACGCTGTCCTGGATCTTGACCTTCAGCGGGCTGGCTTCAGCAGGCATGTAAATACTTTAATTAGTATAAACGGATGCGGCTGGCGTTTTCGCGCGCCAATTTTTTCTGATGACGTTTAACGGCAGCAGCAGCAGCACGTTTGCGCACAGTTGTTGGTTTTTCGTAAGCTTCACGGGCACGTGCTTCAGCAACAGTACCAGCTTTTTCGCAAGCGCGTTTAAAACGACGCAGCGCGACGTCAAATGGTTCGTTCTCTTTTACTCGTACAGCAGGCATTAAAAATTCCCTAGACAGTTATCAATGAAAAGCCCCTAATTGTACGAAATATTCAAAAGAAAGCAAACACTTGGATCAGCTTATTTTTAAAAGTCAGGCATAATATTGCTTTAATTTTAAACAAAGTCAGTAAGTTTATGCGGGTATTAGGCATCGAATCTTCCTGTGATGAAACAGGCATCGCAATTTATGACACCGAGCGCGGTTTGTTAGCGCATGCGCTATATAGTCAGATTGACATGCATGCGGAATATGGCGGCGTGGTACCAGAATTAGCGTCAAGGGATCATATCCGCAAGACTTTGCCACTGATGCAGCAGGTGCTGGATGACGCCGGCTTAAGCCGACAGGATATCGATGCGGTGGCTTATACAGCTGGCCCAGGATTAGTTGGTGCCTTACTGGTAGGCGCGGCCATTGGCCGCAGTGTGGCCTGGGCGCTGAACGTGCCGGCATTACCCATTAATCATATGGAAGGTCATTTACTGTCACCTTTGCTGGAAGCCAATCCGCCGGCGTTTCCGTTTGTCTCTTTGCTGGTGTCAGGTGGCCATACCTTGTTGGTGGATGTGAAGGGCGTCGGCGAATATCAATTGCTCGGTGAATCGATAGATGATGCCGTTGGTGAGGCCTTTGATAAAACCGCTAAGATGCTGGATCTTGGTTATCCGGGTGGCCCGGCCTTGGCCAGATTAGCCGAGCAGGGCAATGTTGGCGTTTATGAATTCCCACGCCCCATGGTTAATCGGCCCGGGCTGGATTTTAGTTTCAGCGGCCTGAAAACGGCGGCGCTCAATGCCTGGCATAACTCCGATCGCAGCGAACAAGCCAAAGCTGATATTGCTCTGGCTTTTGAAACCGCTGCTGTGGATACTTTACTGATCAAATGCAAAAGGGCGCTGAAACAGACCGGTCATCAACGCCTGGTGGTCGCCGGCGGCGTAAGTGCCAATAAATCTTTACGCGCCGTGCTTAACAGTATGAAAAACAAACAGGTATATTATCCACAAATGCAGTTTTGCAGTGATAATGGCGCCATGATTGCCTTCGCTGGCGCCATGCGACAGCAAGCTATGCTCATAGAAAAACCGGCCGTATTTAATGTTCGTTCACGCTGGCCGCTGGATGAATTAACACCGCCGTTATCAGCCTGATTTTTTTTCTTCACCGGCCAGCAGTCGTTGAATGTTAGTGCGATGGCGCCACAACAACAGCAACGATATAGTCAGGATCAACCATCGTGCCGCCATGCTGTCAATCAGCCATAAACTGTACACCGGCGTCATTAGCGCGGCGCAAATCGCCGACAACGATGAAATACGGCTAATCAGAAACACGACCAACCAGGTCAGCAGTCCCGCCAACGCCAGCAGTGGTGATAATGCTAAAAATGCGCCTAATGCTGTGGCAACCCCTTTACCGCCTTTGAATTGGAAAAATACCGGGTATAAATGACCCAGAAAGGCGAGTAGGGCAACAGCTGACAGTAACACTTGATCCAGAGCCAATAGCCGCCCAATCACGACCGGAATCACACCTTTCAGCACATCAATAATCAATACCGTGGCGGCCAGTTTTTTGCCGCCAAAACGCAACACGTTGGTAGCGCCGGGATTACCCGAGCCCTGGGTACGCGGATCCGGCAAACCCGCCACTTTGCATAAAACGACGGCGCTTGATAAAGAGCCTATTAGATAGGCACTCAATAACAGTGCCAGCGCCAAAATCGAGATTTCAGGCATGATATGATCCGACCATCTAAAAGTGCCTCATTATAGGCGTTCACCGGCCGTGGTCACCAGTAAAGTGATGTTATGGATAAAATTTTTTTAAACGATCTGAAAATTGACACGATTATCGGCATTTACGACTGGGAACGTGAAACGTTGCAAACCTTGCGTTTTGATTTGGAATTTGACTGGGATATTCGTCAGGCAGCCAGCAGCGATGATATTAAAGACACGCTAGACTACGGCGCGGTCGCTGGCCGTGTGGTTGATTATGTCAGGGCCAGTCGCTTTCAGCTGATTGAAACGCTTGCAGAAAAAGTTGCTGCATTATTATTGGCCGAATTTCCAGTACACCGCCTCAAACTGACATTGAGTAAACCGGTGCAATTACACGGTCAGAATCAGGCACAAATTCAAATCGAACGCACCCGCACATGAGTCATTACGCCTACATCCTTGGCCTCGGCAGCAATATTCAGCCGGTCGAAAATATGGCCTTAATGGTTAAGGCGCTGTTACCACATATCAACTGTATTACGCTGAGCAGGGTGCTAACGACAACGCCTGTCGGCATGAATAGTCATCGGTACTTTTTGAATGCCGTGGCTTATGTAGAGTCGAGATCAACGCCTGATCAGTTAAAAACCCTCACGAATCAAATTGAAACCGAAATGGGTCGCGATCGCAGTGATCCTGATAAAAAGCATAAAGATCGGCCAGCCGATATAGATATTCTGTGTTGCGGATCGCTGGCCGAGTTTAGCCAAAAACCGGCAAGCGCCATTACCGATGAATATTTTTTATATCCACTGATAGAAGAATTACTCGCGTATTTAGCAGATGGCCGCTCCGAAAAGATGCCACAAGGTGTAAAAATCGACGCAGCCGGCTTACTTTTTGGAGAGGCGCCGACCGCCATCTACCGCGATACTGACACCAGTCAGAAACGGGTTCTGCAACAAGCTGCGGATCGCTAAATAAACCGGCTCGGCACCGCCTTCGCGGGCCAGCGGCGTTTCCGATAACATTGCCTGACGGGCAGATTCCGTATGAGATTCGGTAAATAACACCGGCCCCGGTGCTACCGCATTGACCTTGATTTGTGGCGCCAGTTTTTTCGCCAATGCCAGCATCATATTGTGCAAGCCGGCTTTGGTCGTGCCGTAACTATCAAAACGTGGCGTCGGGTTTTCAACGTTAATATCAGTGATGTGGACAATGTCAGCGGGATCACCGTCATCGCCTTGTAGCTGTTCAGCCAACCCCTGATTGATTAAAAATGGTGCCAGCATATGTACATTAAAAAACGCCTGATATTGCGACGCAGCTGCCGCCAGATCTGTTTCGGTTGGCATAAATGCCGAAGCATTATGAATAATACCGCGATACTTGGGATACCGGGTTTTCAGACCCTGAATAAAACTTAAAATAGCCGCCGTATCATCAAAATTCGCCTGAATCACATCAATGCCCAAATCACGCAGTTTTTGCACATCGTCGGTGTCTGTGCGGTAATGCGCTAATACTTGATAGCCATCTTCCTGTAAACGTCTGGCAATATGAAAGCCGATTCGCCGGCCACTGCCGGTCACTAAAACTGGATTCTGCACATTAAAACCTTTTGATGATGAAAGCCAATAGCAAACTACCCGTTCCCAACCTGCTTGCGCAACAACGCAGCGCAAATTTAGAAACGTTAATTGTCGAAAAAATTCAGGCGACAGGCGGCAAAATAACTTTTGCCGACTATATGCATACTTGTTTATATCAACCAGGACTGGGTTATTACAGCGCAGGACTCAGCAAGTTTGGTGCTACCGGAGATTTTGTCACCGCACCGGAAATCAGCCCGTTATTTTCTCAAGCTTTCGCCCGGCATATTGCCGATGTGTTAACGCAAAGCGGCGGTGATTGCCTGGAATTTGGTGCCGGTAGTGGCAAAATGGCTGGTGATATTTTGCTGCAACTGGCGCAGTGGCAATCTCTACCAGCGTATTACTATATTATTGAAGCAAGTGCTGACTTACGTTTCAGACAGCATCAATACTTATCTGAAAAACTTGGAGAGTTGTTTGATAAAGTGGTTTGGCTGGACCGATTGCCCAATCATTTTACCGGCGCCGTATTGGCCAATGAAGTCTGTGATGCGATGCCGGTACATAGTTTGCTCTTTGAAGAACGCGGTATTTTTGAGCATTATGTCGCCTGGGATGGCCAGCAACTGATCTGGCAAACTGGCCCGCTCAGTACGCCGATGCTAAATGATAAAGCTGCATGCATTTCCCCCCTCTTAACAACCCGGCCATTTAAATGTGAGGTGAATCTGTATGCCGAAGCCTGGCTTGGTAGCCTAGCGGCGATAATCAAACAAGGCGCGATATTTATTATCGATTATGGCCATACGGCCAATGACTATTTTCACGCTAGTCGGGCCTCAGGCGGCATTCGGTGCCATTATCAGCATCAAGTCCATGATGAGCCGTTAATTCTCCATGGCCTTCAGGATTTAACGGCGCATGTGAATTTCACCGATCTGGCCGAAACAGCTCATCAAGCAGGGCTTCAGGTCGCAGGCTTGCAAAGCCAGAGTGATTTCTTATTAGCGGGCGACATGCTTAACTTAACTCAGCAGCAAGCACTTGATGATTTTCAACAGTTGCAGCAATCGGCAGCACTTAAGCGCCTGCTATTACCCGCGCAAATGGGTGGGATTTTTAAAGCGCTGATTCTGAGCAAAAATCTGTCACCTTTACCGCGCTGCCAGCAAGGCGATTTACGCTGGCAATTATAAAAATATCACGCATTAAAAAAGGCGCCGTAGCGCCTTTTTCAAGCTTAATCGTAACGTATTACTCTGCTTTCAGCTGTTCACGTAATGCTTCAATCTCTGCCGACATTTCAAACAAGATTTCTTTGATATTGGCCATATCATCACGCAAAATTTGGTTGTCACGCTTGTTGCGTGCAATATCCTCGCGTAGCTCCGGACTGATCAAGCCTTCAGCTGCATCTCCAGCACGCTCACGAGCCGTTGCCAGTACCGTTGGAATATCAATTACCAGCCAGTCACTGCGCTCTTCATTGGTCTCCGGATCGACATAATAAGATTGTCCGTTATCCAATGCGACTTGAGTACCCGGCTTAGAGTCAAATCTACGTGTGCCTGGCAGCAATGGATTCACGCGGCGGTCAATTTCCTGACCGGTATATTGATCCTTATCACGGTAATCCTCATGAACCAGACCAAAAATGATGTTTAACCGACCCTGACCATCAACAAATACCCTACCAGTATTGGTTTTACGTTCTTTGGCGATAGCGCCCTGATGCACACCCAATGTCACATAGGTCAAATCTTCATCGCTTTCAGCGATGGCCAGACCCCGGCTCAAGCCCGATGACAAGATTTGTAACTCACCCGGTGAATATAAGGGAATTTGCTGTTCTTTAAATAACACTGTTTGGCTGACATACAGCGAACTCAGTATGGTCCGCATATCTTCTTCAGATATGGGATAGGGATGCTGATTGGCAGCACCTGTGACCTGGTTTTCAACCACTTTGACGTACTGCAAATCGGACTCAAACAGAATTTTGCCTTCAGCAGTGGTAATTACTTCTGGTACTTCGTCTTTATTTGAGGAGCCACCGCAAGCAGATAGCCCTAACATCATTGTCATACTGAGCGCGACGATACCGCTATATTTAACAAGACCACGCATATACTTTTCCTCTTAAAATTCAGTTTCTTATCGCTTTAGCGATGACTGTTTTCGGCTTTTGGTTCTCTGCATAACAATGCTTGTACCGACTGCCGCGGATCGTACCCTTCAAACAACACTTTGCATACCTGCTCAACAATAGGCATTTCTACCCCTGCCTGATGTGCTCGTAACAGGACTTCGCGCGCCGCATGCATGCCTTCTACCGTTTTGCCGACAGAATTTACTGCTTCATCGACCGTTAAACCACGACCAATCGCCAGGCCAAGCTGGCGATTTCGACTTTGATCATCGGTACAGGTTAAAATCAAATCACCTATGCCTGACAAGCCAAACATCGTCTGCGGGTCAGCGCCAAGCACTGTTGCGAGCCGCATAATTTCTGCCATACCCCTGGTTAACAAGGCGGCCCGGGCATTGGCACCATTTTGTAAACCATCACTGATACCGGCAGCAATTGCCAGCACATTTTTCACCGTACCGCCAATTTGCACACCCGTTACATCCGAAGAAGTATAAGCCCGCAAACTATTTCCATGCAGAGCGCCAGCCAGTGCCCCGGCAAACACTGCATCGGTGGATGCCACCGTAAGGGCCGTCGGCAAACCGCAAGCTACTTCAGCAGCAAACGAGGGCCCGGAAATTACTGCCAGAGGATGATCGGCTCCTAAAATCTCTCTGGCCGTCACATCTAAAAATGTCCCGGTTTGGGGCGTCAAACCTTTCGTTGCCCAACTAACTGGCGTATGCGGGGGTAACCAGGGTTCAATTTTCTGTAATAAGTCCGAAAAACTATTACTCGGCACCGAAATTAACAAATGCCGGCATTGACTGACACCAGTCTGTAAATCTGACTGAATTTGCAGCGCTTCAGGAAAATCGATACCCGCCAGATACGCAGCATTGCTTCGGTTGGCCTGCATCGACTTCAGCTGATCACTGTCGCGACCCCATAACCATGTTGGATGACCATTACGTGCCAGCGCAATTGCTAATGCGGTACCCCATGCACCAGCGCCCACCACCAGTGTTGGCATCAAGCTTTTTACATCCGCATTGACCATGATGGTGACGTTTTGTTAGTGGGTAGTTTCCTGCTTGGAAGCAGCCGCTTCCTGGCGCGCCTGCTCCATTGAATCCAATTTACGTTTGTAGACGGCATCAAAATTAACTGGTGCCAGCACCAACTGCGGGAAACCGCCTTTGATTACTAAATCTGAAACCACTTCGCGGGCAAACGGGAATACGGTATTCGGGCAGTAACTACCAATCAGCGGGCCCATTTCTTCATCAGTGTAGCCAGTCAGGCTAAAGACACCGGCCTGCTTAACTTCACAGATAAATGCGACTTTATCGTTGACTTTGGCGGTGACCGTGACCACCAGAACGATTTCATGATTATCGTCGTCGATTCGTGTGTATTCGTTACCTAACTGCAGATCCAGCTGCGGTTTCCAGTCTTCACGAAATACGTCTGGTGAATTTGGCGTTTCAAAGGAAACATCTTTGGTATAAATCTTCTGAATAATAAAGCGTGGTTGATTGTCTTGTTGTGACGCTGCGTTGTCTTCCGCCATGGGTTACATCCTTAAACTTAACATTGAGACTTGAAATCAGGCGAGCATTTGGTCGAGCTTGTTTGCCCGATCAATCGCCAACAAATCGGTATAACCACCAACTGCCTGATCGTTGATAAAAATTTGCGGCACGGTGCGCTGCTTACTTTTCTGCATCATTTCTTCGCGCTTGGCAGGCTCAAGATCAACGCGGATCTCTTGGAAAGCCACACCTTTACGCTCCAATAACTGCTTGGCCATCACGCAATACGGGCAATGTGCCGACGAATATACAATTACATTTGCCATATTAAATCCGTTATCCGAAGAGTGGGAGTTTAGCTTCGCGCCAGGCATATAACCCGCCTGACATCACCGTGACATTGGTATAACCTTTGGCTTTCAGTTGCTTGGCTGCGGCGCGTGAACGCTGACCACTGTCGCATACCACCACCAGTGGCTGATCGGTTTTTTTTAATTTACCCAGATGGTTATCCATATCAGCCTGCGGCACATTAACAGCATCAGCAATATGCGATTTAGCAAAGGCTTCGCTGTCACGGACATCTACAAAACAACCCTTTTGCTGATTGACGATAATGACGGCCTCGTTAACGCTGACAGATTGGACGCCGCTTAACTTTCGGGTCAGTACGTCCGAAAAAACCAGATATAACAACACCACAAAAAGTGTCGATAAAATCCAGTGGTTAACAATAAATTCGCCTAGATTTTCCATGTTTAAAGTTGTTCCAACGTCTGGTTACTGCAAAATTTAAGTCACACATCATTATGGTCAAATGTTACGCCATCCTGCTCCGCATGATGCCAATCGCCATAAGGCAAAGCTTCTTTCGAGCTTAACGGATGAGACATCTCGCTGTCAGAGAAACGACGGTTTATTTAGTATTCCTGTTCAATGCCATTAAAGGTGACCTTGGCTGGCTGCAATTAACTGACCTGCTGGTGTGTGACTGTAATTGATCACAAAAGCCCATATAATACACGCCATTGTCGTCGATTTGCAGATATTGCTGTTTTTGACGTCCGGAGGCCCAAGCAACCGTGAACAAAGGAAAACAACATGAGTCAACCCCATCGCCCTTTAGCCCTGATTATTCTTGATGGCTGGGGTTACAGTGAAGATCCCAAACACAATGCCATCATGGCCGCCAACACACCGGTATGGGATCAACTCTGGCAAAATTATCCACACACGCTGATTAATGCATCAGGTGCCGGCGTAGGTTTACCGGGTGAGCAGATGGGTAACTCCGAAGTAGGGCATTTAAATATCGGCGCCGGCCGCGTTGTTTATCAAGAGTTTACCCGTATCGGTCAGGCCATTAAAACCGGCAGTTTTTTTAAAAACAGTGCTTTAACTGACGGTGTTGATGTGGCGGTCAAAAATGGTAAAGCGGTACACATCATGGGCTTGCTGTCCGATGGCGGTGTGCACAGTCACGTTGAACATATCCAAGCCATGGTTAAGCTGGCTGCACAACGGGGTGCGCAGCAAATTTATGTGCATGCTTTTCTTGATGGTCGCGACACGCCACCGCGCAGCGCACATGATGCACTGGCGGCTATGGAAACCACGTATGCAGCGTTAGGCACCGGCAAAACAGCCAGCCTCATCGGGCGGTTTTATGCGATGGACCGGGATCAACGCTGGAATCGTGTCGAACAGGCTTACCGCCTGATTACTGAAGGCGAAGCCGAATTTCATGCCGATTCTGTCGAGGCCGGCCTCAATGCCGCCTATGCGCGCGATGAAAATGATGAATTCGTTAAAGCGACCGTCATAGGTGACGCCGTAAAAATGCACGATGGCGACAGTATCTTCTTTATGAATTTCCGCTCTGATCGTGCCCGCGAACTCAGTGAATGTTTTATCAAAAACAATTTTGATGCTTTTGCCAAACCCCGGGAAATTGCCCTTGGCGCCTTTGTCACACTGACTGAATATAAAAAAGATTTCACGGCAACGGCCGCATACCCACCGGAAAAATTTAACAATCTGCTCGGTGATTACGTCTCACAACTTGGCCTTCGCCAACTGCGTATCGCTGAAACCGAAAAATATGCCCATGTCACCTTTTTCTTCAATGGCGGCCGCGATCTGCCCTATGAAGGGGAAGAACGCATACTTGTACCTTCACCCAAAGTGGAAACCTATGACCAGCAGCCAGAAATGAGCGCGCCGGAAGTCGCCGATCAACTGGTCAAAGCGATTCATAGCAATAAGTTTGACGTAATTATTTGTAATTTTGCCAACGCCGATATGGTGGGACATACCGGCAATTTTGCCGCCGCCG
>JAWWAG010000071.1:0-10907 GCA_033721795.1 Methylophaga sp.
GCACGGACATTGATCCGATTGTATTTGGTATTGGTGTGGGTCGGCGTTTTTGATAAGGGAATAATTTTGGTACATAAGGTGGGCAACTTTGGTAAGTTTACTTGCCTAAAGCATGGCATTTGAGTGCTTATAAGGCATAAGCCGCAGTCGTTGCACATTTTTCAGGATTTTATGCATGTACCAAAAGAAGATAATTGCTTTTGCTGTTGTTGCCCTTGTTATGGTTTTTTTGGCGGGTGCATTGGCCATTTGGTCGACCAGATTGACTGCTATGAATATTGTTCAGGTCAATATGGCCAATGCACTGTTAACTGAGCATTGGAAACTCTCAAATAATAGTTATCGTTTGTTCAAACAAATTACCGACGAATTATTGTTTGGTAAGAATGCCAATCAAGCACTGGTCCGTAATAAGCGCGAATTAATTACCAATGCGATTGCCACGATTTCACAGTTGGAAGCTCAACAACGGGCGGCGATGGGGGAGATTGCAACCAAAGGCACGGTTGAAGATACCCAGGAGCTCGAAGTGCTTATTAACGAGATACTCGATGCTTTTGATCAAACGCTGGCGGAGCCAGCTAACCAATTTAATGCTGAAAGAATCCGGTTTATTCTGGAAGAACAGATCGATAATCGTTTCCGAGAGTCGATCAACGCTGCTTTACAACGTCAAAGTACGCTGGTTAATTCGCTTAATTCCAATATTGAAAATATTCATCGTAATATTTTCTGGGCGGCTGCACTTTTAACGATTCTGGCCCTCATCGCTGCATTGCTGGGGAGTTATACGCTTATTAGAAATATCTCTATTCCAGTGGATTTTCTAAAAAAAGCCGCTGAATCATTTGCTGATGGTCATTTGAGTTATCGCGTACCCAGAGGGTTTGATAAAGAATTTGATGCCATATCAATAGCATTTAATGAAATGGCACAAAAGCTCTCTGAGGAGAAATTGTTACGGGATAAATTAAATAGCCAGCTGGAATTTGAAGTCACCAAACGAACTAATGAACTGGTGAAGCTCAATGAAACATTGCGAAAAAATGATGTTACCAGACGCAGTTTTCTGGCCGATGTCAGCCATGAATTACGAACCCCTCTGACGATTATTCGTGGTGAGACTCAGGTGGCTTTACGTCAAAACCAGCAATACGATTTGGCAGAATGTCGAAATGTTCTGGCAAGCGTTCATGAGCAGTCGCTTTTATTAAGTCGCCTAGTCGATGATTTGTTATTTATTGCCCGTACAGATGCCAATAATTTACAGCTAAAACTGGATCTTTATTCCGTGACGACATTGTTGCAAGATTGCGTTAATAACTTTCAGCGACAGGCGAAAATGCACGACATTAAGCTGGTTTGCGGGTCACAACTTGATGATGCAATTATCAATGTCGATATTGAACGATTCAAACAACTGATGCGAATTTTGTTTGATAATGCTATCAACTACAGCCAACCACACACACAGGTGACCGTTACATCGGTGTTAAACGCTGATGCTGTAACCATCAGTCTTCAGGATCAGGGCCCGGGAGTTGCAGATAATGAATTGCCTTTTATATTTGATCGCTTTTACAGAAGTCAGAAAATGCGTCTTGAGAAACCTACTGGCTCTGGCTTGGGATTATCGATAGCAAAAGCAATCTGCGATGCGCATCAGGCAAAAATCTGGGCGGAAAATATGCAGGATGGTCTCGCTGTCAAAATTCAGTTTAATGTGGCTTCGTGATGCAAATTCTGATTATTGAAGATGAAAAAAGAGTCGCCGAGTTCATCAGCAAGGGCCTGAAAGTAGAAGGCTATTTTTGTGAGCACGCTAATGATGGTCAGTCTGGGTTGATGTTCGTCAGATCACAAACATTTGATGTGATAATTCTTGATCGGATGTTGCCTGACATTGATGGCATCACGGTGTTAAAGCAAATCCGCCATCTGGGTGTGGCCACACCGGTTCTGTTTTTGACGGCGTTGGACGATATTGAAGAAAAGGTAAACGGGTTGCGGGCTGGTGGTGATGACTATCTGACCAAACCCTTTGATTTTGATGAGTTAGTGGCCAGGATTGAGGTGCTTGTCCGGCGCAGCAGTGGGGGACATGAGCGCAATGAAACCGTTATCAGGCTAAATGATGTTTCAATTAATCTTACTCATCATACTGTTCATAAAGACAGTGAACTCATTAAGTTAACAGCGCTGGAGTATGATTTGCTCCTTTTTATGGCTAAATCAAAAGGCCGGGTGCTCAGTCGGGAACGGATTTTAAACGCGGTCTGGCAGGTTACAAGTGATCCATTAACTAACGTTGTCGATGTTTATATTAATCGCCTGCGTAAAAAACTCGATGGTAATCAGCCCAACTCATTTATTGAAACATTGCGCGGTGTTGGCTATCGGTTAAATGTTCATTAAACCCCATGGCACGGCATTGATTTGTTTTAGCAGAAGGCGTGACAAACGTCTGTCTCAGTCATAACATCATCCTCGCATGATGAATCGTTGCTGAAACAAATAGGCTTTTTGTTGAGATTGAATAACTTTAATAACTGTTTTTGAAGAATTTTTCGCATTTTTCAGGCTAACAGTCATAATATGTCTATTCGTTTATTGCTGGAGCTATTCTGTGTTGTTTGCCAAACCTCGTCTGTTAGTTGCTGCCTGCCTGATTATTATGGGTCTCAGCAGCGCCCACGCTGTGGCAACATTGCGTGCAGAGGAGGTTGCCAGAGGTTTGGTTGAAGCGCTGATAGTCAAGCTTAACCAGGTTGGCTGGCAGGTTCAGGTCAGTGAAGTCAGTGCCAGTCCTTATGACCGCAGTGTGCTGGTCCAAAATGTCCGTATCCGTGACAATTTGGGCCGTTCCCACTCGATTGATGCACTTATTCTGAAAAATATCGAACTTAATGCTCAGGGCGATTTTATTAAATCCCTGCATCTGGAAACCCATGATGCAGTCATCACGCTGGTCAGATTGACTGAAGAAGATAATAAACTCAATCAGTTGCATAGTTATCTGCAGGCGTTGGGAATCAACAGTGGCCGTATTGGTCATCGGCAGTTATTAGCCCTGGATTATGATGACGTCAGTGACCAGCTAATGCTGAAAATGGAAGGTCAATTACATCATCCTGCCGATAACAAAGCCAGATCACTGGTCGATTTTCGCTGGCGCAGCACATTCAGTAATGTGCCGGATTTAAAACAGCAATTGTCGTTATTGGGACGTCCTGAAAATCGCGCAGCATTGGTTTTGCCATGGACACAATTAGCGCTGATTTCTGGCGATTTATCATTGCAGGATCAGGGCGCCTGGGAGCCTTTAATGCGTTCTGCGGCAGCTCGGGAAAATATGTCGGAAGCGGATTACCGCGCACAACTTAAACAGCAATGGCAAAATGACATCAATAACTGGCGACCGCTGCCAATGCCTTTAAAACAAAAGGCCAGTGATGCGATCGGTGTGGTTGTCGACAGTTCCCAGCCTGCGATGCAGCTAAATGTGGATGCGACTAATCAGCGGGGTAATAGTCTGATGATGGCAGCGATGACTTCGATGATTAGTCCCATGGTATTGACGCAATTATTTAACATCGGTCTTGAGGCTGAATAAATCCCGATGAGTTGCAGTTATGGGCAGTTTTGGTAACCTGCTAAGCCTTATTACTAAAAAAATTGCGGTTTTAATGGCGTGAATGCTCCACCAAAATCTATTTATCGTTATCTGCAATGCCTGCCTGTAGGTGAAGAGAGTCCACATTTAGCGGCTTTGTTAGCTGGCGGTTTAACGCCTCGGTCGGATTTAAAAGCAGATGACGATGTGGCTGATCAGTTTGAAGATTTAACCGAACTGCAAAAAACTGCGTTGTTTACTGCCGGCATGCAAAAGCTGCTGCCAGAACTCGGCCAGCAAGCCTTGCAACACGTTCTGTTTAAAAAATTGCTGCAATGGCAGCCAGTTGCAGCTGACCAATCGAACGGCTGTGCTGAGTTATCTTTGATAGAAGCACGTTGTCAGCCAGAGCAGGGCGCTGAACTTATCCTGCTTTTTTTACTGATTCAACCCAATCCGGCGGCTGAAAATACATCACCCAGTGTGTTTTATTTGCAGACTGAATCTGTTGATAAAGTTTTTCCGGCGTTATACAGCGATGTTTTCGGTAGTCTTCGCGATTTATTAGACCAACAAGATCTTAACCTGCAGCAACTGATTCCGATCACTGCCTGGGAATTGTGTCTGAGCCTCAAAGCAGGGCATATTCATTATTTCGATATTCGCGAGTTCAGTAAAACACTGATTTCTCAGCTTGCTATGCCTGAAGCCAGCGGCCAGCGGCTATACATGGTGTTGATTGAATTATTTTCTAATGCTTTAGAACACGGCATCTTGGAGCTGGATCCAGTGTTAAAGGAAGACCCGGCTGGTTTTTTGGAATATTACCGGCAACGTGAGCAGCGGATAGATACTTTAACCGATGGCAGTATTCAATTAACGATTAACTATATCCGTACTGGTCAGCAAAATAACCTGAATATTATTGTGACTGATAGCGGCAAAGGATTTGATTACAACCAGCAGCTACCCACTTTCTCAGGCAAACAAAGGTCCTCGGGGCGGGGAACAGCGCTGGTGAAAGCTTTATGCAATGACATTCATTTTTATGGTGACGGCAACTGCGTCAATGTTAACTTCGAATGGTAAGCGTTAAGCGCCGTATGCTCTGAGCAACAAATACCGCTTTACGGGTCATTGACATTTTTTTCACGTCTGAGCCGGATATTGGCTTAAGAAATATCTTTAGATAGGGATGTTATCTCACGGCATGGCAGTAATCACTTCCCCCACTTTTAACACAGATTTTATCGAGATACTGCAATGATGAATTCAACTGTTGACAGTGATTTAGTACATGCACAACTTGCTGATTTATTTGATGATGATCCGGCCCCCACGATTGTGCTCTGTGATGAAGGTAAGCTTTATTATCACAACACGGCAGGGATGGATTTGCTGCAAAAAAAGTTTATCAATGAGACTAAAACAGCAGAATCTGAGCTGTCGCTATTTTCACAATTATCAGCAGCAGCACAAAAAGAAATCTTTGCAGAGCAGATTTTGCCAAACCTGGATATCGCTCCATTGCTAAGCGATTGTGGCGTTCAACCATTATCCTTTTCAAGTGACGGGCAAACTTTTAAACGCTTCAGTTTGCCACCTAATGCAGTGCATGATTCTGATAAGCGAACTGAGTTGAAAACAATGTTGTTAACGGCATGGCATGATATTCGGAATTTGTTGGGGATTACCCGCAATCAAATTGAATTAATGCAAATTAGTGACGAGACGTTACCCGAACCAGTTATCGAGCGCCTACGAAAAATCGATGCCGCATCCCAAACCGCCTGTGTCATTGCTGAAAAAATGACCAGTGTTCAAGCCGAGCATGTACCTGTTCAGGACTGTAATGTGCTGCTGAACAGTGCAGCGGTTGTGGTTTTAGGTTTAGTCCCAGACCATATGCAACTAAAGATCGAAATTTGGCCTGAAACTCTGCCGGTTAAGTTATCACAGGCAGACTTCAACAATGCGCTGATCAACCTGGTGCTTAATGCCGTTGAAGCTTGCGAAGAAGGTTGCAGCATCCATATCAAATGTTTTGAGCAGTTTCATCCCCTAATCGGCAGGGCAGTATGTGTGCAGGTCATTGATGATGGTTGTGGTATTGATGACTCCCGAAAGCAGGAAGTACGTAATATTTTTCAAAGTAATAAAACCGGTAACCAGCAACATGGTCTAGGGCTTTTCAGTGTTGAGCAGTTTGTAACCAATGCGGGCGGACTGCTGGATATCGCCGATAATTTTCCGGCTGGCGCGCAGATCAGCTTGTTTTTACCCTGGGTAATAAATGAATAACACACATTTTGTATCATTGACGCTGATTGACTCGCTCAACGGGTCTGGAAACTTATGTAAATGAGTTTTTTAAACGATATTCTGATAATTGACGATGAGCCGGTCTATGGTGAAATTATTGCCGATATTGCCAAGTTAAATAAGGTTGCCAGCACCTATATTGGATCTTGTGAAGAACTTTCTCGCGAAATCTCCATGGCGCATGAGGCCATTTTCCTTGATTTGAACATGCCAGAGAAAGATGGCATTGAAGTATTGCGTCAACTTCATAAGTATAAATATCAGGGCATGGTGGTTATCATGACCGGCTTCGATAAAATGGTGCTGGAATCAGCGAAACAACTGGCCGTTGAATTTGAGCTCGATATTATCAATACACTGAATAAACCTTTTGAACTAAGTGAAATCAATCAATTACTGACGGAAATGCGAGCCGCCCGAATAGCCCGCACACACTCGATCATTTATAAAACCCATCAGGTCCACAAGCGTAACACCCAAATTAACAAAAGCTGGTTATTAAATCATTTCAACGCGGGCAGTTTAGAAATGCATTACCAACCCAAAGTTGATATTTATAAAGCAAAAATATCGGGTTATGAAGCGCTGTTGAGGATTAAAGAAGCTGGAGACAAGCTGATATTTCCGGGGGACTTCATTCATTTGTGTAATAACGATCAGCATGTTGCTGATGAGATGAGCCGAGCGGTCATCAAGCAGGTTTTACAGGATGTGGCATCACAACCTGACCTGTTTGAACAGGCACCGGTTGCTATCAATCTTTCGCCAGAAAATTTACATAATTTAGATTTCCCTGACTGGCTTGCGAATCAATGCGAGACAGTCGGCGTACTGCCGTCAAGAGTCAAAATAGAAATCACAGAAAATGCCGAATTAAACAACTTGAGAAAAGATTTGGATATCCTGATTCGATTGCGTTTAAAAGGATTCCATTTATCTATTGATGATTTTGGTACCGGTAAAGCTGTTATGGCTAATTTAATCGCTTTTCCCTTTACAGAACTGAAAATCGACCGGATATTCATTGATAACATGGATGAAAATCATAACAGCTTTTATTTAGTAGAAAACACTATCAAGATGGCGCATGCACTCAATTTAACAGTAGTTGCAGAGGGAGTGGAGAATGCAAATATACTGAGGTTGCTGATTGATTTGGGCGTCGACGAAGTGCAAGGCTATTATTTTGGAAAGCCAACCTCGGTAACTAAGTTAAAGCCTGTTATCGAGCAATGTGAATTGAAATGTAACGATATTCACGATGAATAAAACTTTTAAAAAAAACGTCAGTATTAAAAGAGGATTGTTATGAGCAGTACGGCATCAGATCGAAGTTTGAAAAGTCTTTGCCGACACTGGCTGAGTCGCCTCAAATACCGTTGGGCAAAAAGGACAGGTGCATTGCAGGATCATTCCCCCTACTATGAGGCTGAAATGCAGTCATTACAGACAGATTTACAAAGTGATGACGGTGATTTAAATCAAATATTGTCGCAATATCACAATGCTTTTGATCATGCGCCAATGTCCTATCTATTCGTTGACAGACATGGTTACATAATCAGGGTCAATAAAATGGCCAGCCAGTTACTGAATATCTCAAACCGCTTTGCAAAGCATCATCCCAGACTCATCGATTTTGTCAGCAGTGAGAGTCGGGACAGCTTTATCAATGTGTTTGAGCAGGCACTTGCAAATCCTGAGGAGATTAAATCTCAACAGATTCAGTTGAAAATCACCCGGAATTTGCGCGCAAACAAAATTAACAGCGTAATCAGCATTACGCTGAAGACGAAGGGCATCAAACCCGGTGAGGGTGATTACCGCTTTCTGGTGACGTTGTTTCCATTGACAGAGGACAGTTGGCCGGTTTATCAAGCATCTTAGATTCACATTTCTTTCACCAGTGATTTAATAGTTTTTACACACTGGTGGCCATCACAAGTTAAGTTTTTTCCTAAAGCTTCTGTGTTTAAGGCCGATTAACATTGTTGTGTACTACAAAATAGCTAGCATATTATGACGACACAAGCGACTGCGACATTGGATTTAGGGAAGGATCTGACCATCCCCCAACTAGCTGAGCTCTATATCCAGAGCTTACGCTTGCTCAACGACGAACAGCCAATCATGGTGGAAATCAGCGAAATCAGCATGGTGGATACCGCAGGCGTTCAATTCTTACTGAATTTATCCAAAGCCGCAGCTCAGGCAAAACAATCATTACAATTTTCAAATCCCAGTCAAGTATTAACCGACCGCATTAAATCTCTCGGATTAGAGGAAAAACTACCCATCTGAGACATTCTTTATTGTTCTTACCGTTTTAAACAGATTTTTTAGGAGTTACCAAAATGGCCAAAATTCTTGTCGTGGACGATTCGGCTTCTATGCGACAAATGGTAGCTTTTACTCTGAAAAGTGCCACGCACCAAGTTGAAGAAGCAGCAGATGGCAGTCAGGCACTGACCATTGCCCGGAGCAAGGCTTTTGATTTGGTGATTACCGATGTCAATATGCCAAACATGGATGGTTTAACCCTGACCAAAGAGTTACGCCAGCTTCCTGCCTTCAAATTTACGCCCATTCTGGTTTTAACCACCGAATCAAACGCTGAAAAAAAACAGCAGGGCCGTGCAGCAGGGGCTACCGGGTGGCTGGTTAAACCGTTTAATCCCGATCAGTTGTTGGCCACTGTATCTAAAGTCGTCAGAGCTTAGTTATCAGGGGATCAGTATGAGCATTGACGTCGGACAATTTCATCAGGTTTTCTTTGAAGAGAGTCATGAGGGATTACAGCAGATGGAGACCATTCTGCTGGAAGCGAAAGGCCAGGTACCGGATCCTGAGCGTATTAATGCATTGTTTCGGGTGGTGCACTCGGTTAAGGGGGGGGCAGGGACCTTTGGTTTTTCTCAGTTGACCGAATTTGCCCATACATTGGAAACATTAATGGATGCGGTACGTCATGATCAGATTCAATGGTCAGATGATCTGATTCCATTGTTGTTGGAATCCACAGATGCATTACGGCATATCTTGCAATGTCTGGACGAAGACGTTGAGGTTGATGCTGAAGTCACTGCTGATTTATCGATGCGATTGCAAGTCTACTTGCAAGATACAACGCAAAATGATGATGCTGACATTGACGAGAAAGCCGCGATTAATCAATCCTCCTCAGAAACTTCAACAAACAACACAAACTGCTGGAAAATAGATTTTGTTCCACACCGCAGTCTGTTTCACACGGGCAATGACCCAGCCAGACTATTTGAAGAATTGGCTGAACTGGGTGAGTTAACGGTTGAAGCAGATGACAGTGCTTTACCGGCATTTACCGATTTTGAGCCGGAGGACTGTTTTTTAAGCTGGCACCTACAATTACTGAGTACTGCAGACGAACCGTCCATTCGTGAGATTTTTGACTGGGTGGAATTTGACTGTGATCTGACGATTCATTCCGTCGATCCTGAAGCATCAGACCCTGCTGAAATAACTGAAGTATCATCAGATTCAGACGATAAGCTGGGGGCTGCCTCATCCAAGCCGACCCAAGCTGAAACGGTTAAATCGACGCCTGACAAACCGGCAAAAACCAATCCATCAGGCAGTGCACCTGCCAGCAGTTCTATCCGTGTCGAAACAGACAAAATAGATGGTCTGATTAATATGGTCGGCGAACTGGTTATTACGCAGTCCATGCTGGCACAGATGGGCAAAGATCTCAGCGATCAAACGCCTTCCATCATTATTGATCGTATTGAAGAGCTGGAACGCAATACCCGGGATCTTCAGGAAGGCATCATGCAGATTCGCATGTTGCCGATTAGCTTTGCTTTTAATCGTTTCCCAAGGTTAGTGCACGATTTGAGTGCCAAGATGGGCAAGCAGGTGACCTTGAAAACCACCGGTGAAAAGACCGAGCTGGATAAATCGGTCATGGAAAAAATCAGTGATCCACTGGTGCATTTGGTTCGTAATTCATTGGATCATGGTTTAGAGTCACCGGAAGTACGGACCGCCAAAGACAAGTCGCCAACTGGTGAATTACATCTCAATGCTTACCATCAGGGCGGCAATATCGTTGTTGAAATCAAAGATGATGGCGCGGGACTCAATACCGAAAAAATTCATCAGAAAGCGCTCGAAAAAGGGCTGGTGGAGGCCGATGCCAATCTCACCAAAGATGATATTCACAATCTTATTTTTCTGCCCGGCTTTTCTACAGCGGATGAAGTCAGTGATATTTCCGGCCGCGGCGTTGGCATGGATGTGGTGCGTAAAAATATTACCGAGCTGGGCGGGACCATTGATGTGTATTCCAAGCCCGACCAAGGGTCCACTTTCACGATTCGGTTACCACTGACGCTGGCCATTATGGATGGCCAATCGGTTCAGGTGGGTTCTGAGCGTTTTATCATCCCGTTGTTATCGATCGTCGAATCAGTAGAAATCAAACCCGGTGACGTTAAGCTGGTATCAGGTAAAGGTGAACTCTATCTGCACCGGCAGGAATATTTACCGGTTATACGATTGCAGCAATTGTTTAACTTGCCCGATCATCCTGAAACGCTTCAGCATCACGATTTGCTGGTCATTCTGGAAGCCGGCAGAAACCGAATTGGTCTGTTGGTCGATGATTTACTGGGTCAACAGCAAGCCGTTATCAAAAGTCTGGAAACCAATTTCCGCAAAGTCCCGGGTGTTTCAGCAGCCACCATCCTAGGCGATGGCGCGGTAGCGCTGATTCTGGATATACCCGGCATCTGGGAACTGCATCGGCAGTATCGCGCGGTACAAGCTGCCGCAGCAACTGAACCAGCAGCCATGATTGAAGAAGAGGTCTGAAAATGAATCAAGCAGCAACCAATACCAACACCAGTGAGCGTGAATATCTGAGTTTTCAGCTTGGTGATGAACAATACGCCGTGGAAATTTTGCAAGTTCAGGAAATCCGCGGCTGGCAGCC
>JAWWAG010000072.1:0-10872 GCA_033721795.1 Methylophaga sp.
GGATTTCAGAAAGGCAGCTAATAGCGTTTTGCGCAGCAGATTCATTGAGCCATTTGGCCATTGCAGTGCTGGCGCTGTTAAAGTCATTTTCAGTGGTTTTGCCTTGTTGTCCGGCACCCACCAGCAATACCCGCGGGCTATTGATACCCGGCAGATCCTGCAACAGCAATAACTGGCCGGCTTTACCGTTGATGTCACCGCGGGCATAGCAGCTGTTCAATTTATCCTGGCTGGCACTGTTTAACGTTTCTGCAGATGGGCTCAGTTTGCCATCTTCATAAACGGCAACGGCGATACAGTCGGTTGCCTGGGCTGATAAAACATCGCTGCTTACAAAATACTGCATGAATTTCTCCTGTCGGTGTAGATGGTTTAGACTGCGCTTTTATGGCCGTCACTCGTGATCCTATTCTAAACAAGACCAACCAATAATGCCCGCGCTTCGTCAGTTAATTGCTGTTCCGTTCAGCTTGATAGACCGCTATATGCTGCGGGAGTTTTTTATTAACCTTTTTGCTGTGGTCGGTGTGCTGTGGCTGATTTACGTTGCCACGCGCTTTGCCCGCTATCTGGCTGATGCCGCGGTAGGTAATTTGCCGGCTGATGTTATTTTTAGTTTGTTGTGGCTTAACTCATTGGGCGCTTTGTCCGTCTTATTGCCGATTGCGACATTTCTGGCGGTGTTACTCGGTTTAGGCCGAATGAGCGCAGATAATGAGCTGACTGTCATTGCCGCCTGCGGCATTGCTGGCAACCGGATCCGCCGTAATGTCCTTTTATTTACTGGCTTTATGGCGGTAGTGGTTGCCGTTCTGGCGCTGTTAATTGTGCCAGATGTGTTATCGGGACGTTACCAGCTTGAACAAAAAGCCAAGGTGACCGCCAATACCACAGGCCTGGTCGCGGGTACCTTCAAAGAAAGTCAAAGTGGTGACTGGACTTTTTATTCGCAAGGTTATGATCAAGAAACCGGCCAGTTACAAAATGTCTTTATCGAAATCCAGCGTGAACCAAAACCATTAATTTTTAGAGCCGAACGCGGCCATTTTGAAGTGGATCCAGGTAGTGGTGACAAATATCTGATCCTTGAGGAGGGATATCGCTACGAAGGGGATGCCGGTGATTTGGATTTTGTTATTGCCGAATATGCGGAACATAGTTTGCTGGTGGAGAAGGGCGGGGAGCAGCAATACCGTGAAAAAGCTAAAGCTACGGCTACGTCGGTGCTATGGCAGCGTGGTAGTAATGAAGATTTAGCCGAAATTCAATGGCGGGTAAGCAGCGCCGTGATGACGGTTATATTGGGCTTGCTGGCGATGACGTTGGCCCATGCCGGGCCCCGTCAGGGACGTTATGCCGGTTTATTCCCTGCCGTTCTCATTTATATCGTTTACAGCAATTTGCTTGGGGTGACGCGTGCCTGGGTCGAAAAAGGCGAAATTGCGCCTTTATTAGGTATGGTCTGGGTTCATTTGCTGATGTTTGGTATCTGGTGGCTGCTCAGTAATCGTCAGTCGCTGAGTCGTAAATTGCGACAAAAAGGACAATCAGCAACATGATCCTGCAACGTTACATCGCCAAAACCGTTATCAACAGCACCTTTCTGGTGTTATTGGTGCTGCTGGCGCTCTATACATTTATGGATTTTATTGCGGAGCTTGATGATCTCGGCGAGGGCAACTATGGCCTCGCGCAGATAATGATGTATCTGCTGCTGTCGATGCCAAAACGTATGTATGAATTACTGCCGATTGCTGCACTGTTAGGCAGTGTGCTGGGTTTGGGTACTTTAGCCAGTCAGAGCGAATTGGTTGCCATGCGTGCCGCCGGTATCTCAGTGGCTTTTATCAATAAAGCGGTGATGCTGGTTGCGCTGATGCTATTGATGGTAGCGGTATTGCTGGGTGAAGTCCTCAGACCATTAGCCGAGCAAAAAGCACTGTCAATACAGAATACCGCTAAAACCGGGACCGAAGCCAGTCAGTCTGAATATGGTTTCTGGACCCGCGACGGTCAGCATTTTAATCATATTGAACGAATCCGCAGTGATGGTCGTTTTGAAGGCATCAAAATCTATGAGTTTGACGACAATTACCAGTTACGAATGGTCACCCGCGCCGCCAGTGCCCGTTATCAGGAAGATGAATGGGTATTAAACGATGTGGTGCAGAGTGAAATAGATCAGAAGGGGGTCGAGGTACGCGTGGTAGAGCGGGCAATATGGCGATCCAAATTAAATCCAGGCATGCTCAACGTCGTTGTAGTGCCGCCGGCATTTTTACCGGTTTGGAGTCTGCTTGATTATGTTGGTTACCTGAAAGAAAACCATCAGGCCGTCAGTCAATATCAGTTGGCCTTCTGGAGTAAAGTCATGATGCCGCTAAGCTCAGCGGTCATGGTGTTTCTGGCGGTGCCGTTTATTTTTGGGCCGCTGCGCAGTTCACCGGTCGGTGCACGTATTCTGGCGGGTACGCTGGTCGGTATTGGCTTTCATCTGTTTAACCAGACCTTTCAGCATATGGGTCTGGTATTTGGCGTTTTGCCATGGCTGGCAGCCTCTTTGCCAACCATCTTGTTCGCTGGATTTGGCATCTGGATGCTGAGGCGCGTGCGCTAGGGCAAATTGATTTCGCGAATTTCGTTGTCGAGCTTAAACGCCTTTAACTGATTCGCAAGTAAAGCATTATTATCGGTAATCAGTGTTTTTGCCTGTTGATAAGCGGCTGGGTCATTTTCGCGAAATGAGACCATCAGCTGCGTTGAAATCGTATCAAGTTCATTAAATACGGTAACCAGTTTATCAACGGTGGCCTGAATTTCTGCTGAGGCCGTTGCCTGCAATTGTTGATAGTCGGTCTGCCGCGCTGTTATTGCCGGTGAAAATCCCCGTAAATGCCAAACATTAAAGCCACGCGGATCGCGCTTTTGTTGATACAACTCATAATATTTAAGCAGGGTGTCTAATTGCTGGTAGTAGTCGCTACTGATTTGGCTGACAAACTGCGGTAAATTTTCCGCGTTGATTTGTTGCAAATCAGCGGTTTGTTGTTCACTGGCATGCAGTGATGATCCCACTAAAGCCAAACCAACGAGAGCCAGTAATTGGCCAAACTTTAGAAACACTTTATTTACATACATTTATATATCCTCAAAAACCACTCTGGATTATTAGGCACAAGCTTGAGGATGTAAACTGCAGAAACAAAAAAGGCGCTGCAATGCAGCGCCTTAATGTGCCGCAATCCGGCTGATATGGCGTCCCCAAGGGGATTCGAACCCCTGTTACCGCCGTGAAAGTTCAATAATCATGTCTATCACCGTCTAATTTAGACTAATATAAGTTATTGAATTAAATGGTTATTGTATTGTTTTGTCTATGCTGGTTTAATCGTGTCTAGGAACCAATGTTCCGTATATGTTCCGTACACAATTTAAATGGAGTAACTAGATGAATTATCGAATCGATACAGTCTCCGGGCGACAAAAGTTAGTGCCAAGAAGAGAGCCATATTGGTACAAGCTATCCCAAGGCTTCCATTTGGGTTACAGAAAACTCGATGACGGTCACGGGAGATGGATCGCGAGGAAAATTGAAAATCGCGAAAAAACTTATTACTCGCTCGAATCTGATGACAACGTAGGGTTTAGTGATGCCCAAAAATTGGCTAGAAAGGTTTTGGAAAATGCAGCTGGCGCAAAAGCAATTCGGTATACGGTGCAGAATGCGATAGATCACTACATTGAATATCTTAAACTAGAGAGATCTCAAGAATCAGCTCACGATATTGGTCAAAGATTAAAACGGCACGTCCCATTATCTCTTAAGGATACTCTGCTAGTTAAAGTAAACACCATGCAAATAAAGCATATGCAATACAAAATGGTGAAAACATTTGATACAAAATCAGAGGAAACTGACGAAAAAATCAGGAAATCAAAAGATACTGCCAATCGTGTAATGAACATGTTTAGAGCTGCGCTAAACTTGGCGTTTCGAAATGATTTTGTGCAGAGCGATTCTGCTTGGCGCAAGGTGAAAAACTTTAAGGGCGTCAGTCAAAACAGAAAGATTTTCCTAACCGATTTACAAGTTCAAAACCTGATAAAAGTTTCAAGAGAGCACTTTAGATACTTGGTTGAGGCAGCAATTTATACAGGTGCCCGATATGGTGAGTTGGCTCAAATGAGGGCTGCCGATTATGACTCTGCCAATCGAGTCATCAACATAAGATTTGGCAAAACTGGCCCAAGACAAATTTACCTTAGTTCATCTGCTGCACAAAAGTTTGATGCATGGACGCGTTTAAAGCTTCCCAATGCACCAATATTCACTCAGGATGGTGAGACATCATGGGGTAAAAACAACCACTCTCGTTTATTTCATGAAGCAGCAAAACAAGGGGACCTCCCAAAGGGGAGCGTATTTTACAATTTAAGACATTACTACATAAGTAAAGCACTGATGGCGAAACTCCCCTTGCAGTTTATTGCGGAAAACTGTGGCACATCGATTCGAATGATTGAAAAACATTATGGAAAATTTATGGAGTCTGACCGAAGAGAACTGGTGGATTTAGTAGAGCTGCCCTCGGTATCAAATGCAAATTTGTAAATTGAGGCTTTTTTCATGCATCTCTCGTCGGTCGAAAAAATCCTATACTTAATCTTCAATGGGAAAGCTGTTGTATATCTGCAACATGTATTTAACCGATTGATATAAATAGGAAATTAAAATTTCTTTAAAAGTCCTGTGCAACGCCACTATGTCCCTATTATACATTTTTGCCCATGAAGCTTTGTGCTTAGGGACGTTCCCTTCACAAAGCATAGCTGTTTCTGAATAATAGTAATTAGGTAATTCAAGGAACCTGCTATGAACGTGATTCAATTAAGTCACCAGACTAAATATTTAACCGACAAAGAGGTTGCGGCCAGATACTCTCTGGGGCGCAGTACCATTTGGTTATGGACCCGGGAAAACAAATTTCCCAAGCCACGAAAACTAAATCACTCAACCCGCTGGCATGTTGATGATCTTATTAAATGGGAAGCTGAGTTGAAGGATAAAGCGGTTAACCAATAATACGTCTCACCCAATTCAGTTTTTGGATAAGGGTGCACCAAAATGCCTTATGAATCGACCAAGTTTTTTGATTCTGAAATTCTGTGCAACGCTTATGCGTATAGCGAGGCTGCTTTCAAATTCACTAACTAATAGTCGGTTATTAGTTAGTGATTATCGATTTGGCCGAAGCCAGAGCCTACCTATCATCATGGAGTTCGACAGATGCAGAAACCACAATTTTTCCATGTAGCAACTTATCCCAGATACGCATCAAAACTGAAACCAAATGGTTTTGCAAATACCGTGGATAAAATTGTCCAAGAGGCGATTCGGGTTCCCCAACATTGTAGTCATGTTACTTCACCCCAGCCACCAATACTGTTAACAGGCCAGCCATTGGAATCTCTGCCAGAACGACTGGAACAGTTACTGGACCGCGAGCAACATGAATATTCATATCAGCCAGGTAAACCTCGAAGAAGGGCAGCTCGCCGAGACGAGCATGTTCTTCTTGTAGCGGTCTACAGTTATGGAGTGGATAAGCAACATGTCGATGGGAAAATAATGCACGAATTCTTCAATGTATGCCAGGATTTCCATAAAAGACATTTTGGTGAAATTGACTGTGCGCTATTACATGTCGATGAAGAGTTTTATCACATTCATGTCTACACTATTTCCGCGAATGCAAAAAAACTGATCCCCGGACACCAAGCAAATGAATTACGAAAACTAGATAAATCTAGTGGTATCAGTTACAGAAAGGCGATGTCTGAGCTTCAGGACCGTTTTTATGATGAAGTCGCTAGCAAATTTGATATTCCCAGGTTCGGCCCTCGCCGCGAACGATTGACTCGCGCTGAATACCTGAAATCTAAAAGCGATTCAGAAAAACTAGCAGCATCATTCTTAGAAGAACAAAATAAAAGACTAAAGGTCATTCAGGCAGAAATGAAAGCTAAAGAGACGTTGGCTGAAACCCAATTTATGGAACGTGTAGCGGTTATGCAGGATCAGCTCAGTGATCTGGAGTCTCAAATACATGACCATGAGTCATATTTAGGAGAATTGGCGCAAGCAAAAATAAGTATCTCTGCATTAACCGCTGAGCTAATAGAGGCCCAAAATATAATTAGGTCATATCAAGATGATCTGGATGATGAGCATGGGCCACGGTAAGAGGGTAATCTTACCCCTTTATCATTAGGTGATAATCAATGGCATTACCTATCTATATCAGTAAACAACAGAATGACAACCCAAAGCTATTTCATTTGCGAATGCGTGATTTTATTACGCAGAATCGAGAGGATGGCTGGATTGAAATCATGGATTATTGTTGTGAGCAAGTGCCCTATTTGCTGAAATCTGGTACACCATCAGAAGATGATTTAGAGAAAAGCTTGATTGGAGAGCTGGGATTTAAATCATGGAGATCATTTCTTGAAGACATCGGTTGGTCAATGAACACATGGAGGTATTGGCGAAAGGCTTATGGAGTAGTCTTGAAGCATAAGTATCTGAGAAAAGTCCAGCCAAAAAAAAGTCACATTCATTTTATCAAAGCAAGATATAGAGGCAATTTCCCAGAAGATAATGAGGCATGGCAAGCGGCTGTAGCATCATTAAGGGACAGCAAAAAAACAAATCAACTTGATGTTCATCAATCACAGGCGCCATTAGTTAGTGACAATAGTAGAGCTGAAACTAAGGTCTTTCAGTTTAAATCGTTTGGTGGTGAGCAGATAAATAATAAAAGAGTAAAAGACTTAGAAGCCGAATTACTACAAGCAAAATTAGATAATCAGAAAATACAAGTTGAATTAAACAGTAAATCTCAAGCAAATGAGTGCTTGGTCACTGAATCCAAAGTGTTAAGACAGAGTAATATCGAGTTAGAGGATGAGCTCGACGTAGTGAAAAAAGAGATGAACAAGCTGGGAATATTCGCGGTCGGGTTATTATTTTTTATATGCTTATTTTTTATTTCGGCTGTGGAAATCGGAGCTTTTGCGTAAATTCAATCTCAAGTATTTCTGACATCGGAATATCTTAAACTTTTCAAAAACCAGATAAGATAATTGGTCATGCCGTAGCCAGTGGTGTTTAAAAAATCCGGTCGGCCTTTTTGGCTGAATCAGTAAATGAAAGGAGTATAGCAAGAGAGCCTTTCCTCACTGCCGTGCCTACGGCTTGTCGGATGCTTAAAGCTTGTTCGGCGGTGCCTCATGCTTTAAGCATCTGCGTTTAAATTAAGTAAATTAATTACCCAGCCTCGGATCAAATCTATCATGAATGAAATTGACCCTGACACCAGGGCAGCAGTTGAAAGCTTTCTGGACACGATAAAACAATACGATGTGATTGAGGCGTATCTGTACGGCAGTCGTGCGCGTGGTGATCATGGAACCAATAGCGATGCTGATGTTGCAGTGATTTTAACTGGCAATCATCATGATTATAATTTTTTGAAGGTAAAGCTGGAAATGGTGGATCTCGCTTTTGCCGCGATCTTTGAGACAGGAATATTAATTTCGCCACTGCCAATCTGGCTAGATGAATGGGAAAACTCAGGTAATTATTCAAATCCAAAATTGCTGGAAAATATTCGAAGAGAGGGGGTTAGGGTTGGTCAGCTCTAAAATGGCCGAATAACCGTCTACCAATCCACTCCGTCATCAGGTTCAGCGTCATTTTTAGCGTCGTAACCATCGAACCAGCCTCGCCTTAAGTGGGCGCCCGGCGCTCGACCTTTCTCCATGAAGTCGCTGGGCATTTCCCCCAACAATTTGAATGCCGCGCCCAGATTTTTGGGTCTTGGCTTCAAAACAATTTCATCACCGCGCCTGAAAATCTCAACCTCAGTTGCATCAATCTTAAGTTCATCTGGTATCAGAACGGCCTGGCCGTCTCTCGATTGGAATATTTTGGATCTCATGACTATGCCTCATCACCAAAATACTGAATTTTATCAATATATACAGACACTTAGTTAAAAATTAACAGAGTCAGTCATAAATCTCTGTTAATTTTCCATCAAGCTGTTGTTTTTATTAGGAGAACGCAGTATAGATTGCTGGTTCATAACGCAAACGGCCGTACTTGCCCGTCGATATCACCTGGCTCTCTTCCTTATTCTAGTGCGAACGTCTTCCGCCTCAATCCATGTTGCATTTGGTGAATCAGCTTCTTTTAACGCTATATCGACCTGTTCACGAAACCATAGATCATGTTTTGCAGCCTCATGCGTTTGTCGCTGCTGCAGCGTTCGCTTGATAATGTCCTTTATGCTCATTTTGTTCATCAATATTAATTGTGTATTAACAGTTTATTATTAACTGTTAATATCTTCAGTACTTAATAGTGATAAAACCGCCTCAAGCAACGCAACACCCTCAGCTGTTAGCCCATAAATCACCGGCGGCCGGCCGCGGTGGCCTGTAGCTTTCAATGTCCGTTTAACAATCAAGGCTGGAAACTGCCGGTGGATTTTCTTAGCTGTCATCCTATCCATGTTGATTTGGACTTCAATATCAGTAGGTGTCCTTGGGATCCGAAGGCACAGCAATAGCTCAAACGATCGCAGCGTCAGGTTATGCAATTTCAACAGTGCAACCAGATCGACCAGGTGCCGGTAGTCGTCTATTTCAGTGGGGAGGGCTTTGGTCATTACTCAGTTAGAGCCAGTTATCAAGAACTGGTAAAACCTATCAATCATCATGCCTCGCTGCAGGCCAAACCGCAGGGCTAGCTTGTCCTGCTGATAGTCAAAGTCTGGAAAGAAGTCTCTATCCCATAATGATGTATTAAGTGGGGCACAACCTTGCATTAATAGCTTGTCACCGTCAAACCCATGGATACCGGTTATGAGTTCAAAAACGTGTACCAGATATTCAGCCTTTGCCTGCACAACAGCTGAGTAGACCCTTGATGATAGCAGCAGGTTATTCCAATCATCTTCTTGTTCAAGGTAATCCCGGCAGGCTGTAAAAAATGCCTCCTCCCAAAGCCTGTAGTCGCCTTGTTGGTTTAGCAATAAATCAAGCAGTTGGTGTTCGATGTTCATGCTGATGAACTTTAAACTGAGCCAATGGTTTTTAAAACCCCAATCGAGTCAAGAAAAATCGCGAGGGGCCCCTTTGGGGTTTCGCAGGCTTTAGCCGGTATTTTTCTTTACGCGAGTGGGGTTGTTTTTATGCTTCAAAGGGAAGGGCAGGTTAAGCTTTTCTTACCTGCTCCCTGACCCTGCGGCGAGCAGCGGGGTGTTTGAGGGGCGGCGCCCATCAAGCGGGCAAAAAGAATAGCTGTGTGTTTAAAATAGTTATGCGTTTCTAAATTTTCCGGTTGGTGCGTCTGCTACAAGTTTGTGGACAGCATACTTATCAACAATGGCATCCATATCCTGGCAACAATAGTCGATATCGACGCTTAATCTGCCATTAATTTCATCAATGTGATACAAGCTTGGCAAGTGTTCTGCTTCCCAACCTCTATCTTTAAATCCTGTGACCATGACTTCAATCTCACGCATCATGGCCTGAATATTTTCATACCAAGCATCACCCGTCTCAATACTTGGTAAGTAGCGGCCACGGCACATGATGGGGCATTGCAGTTTAATTCTGGCTTTGAGTGCGTCTTTCATATTTTGTAACCACGCTATTCTGTATTATGAGAGTGGAATGACCATTTCGTAATCTTTTAGGCGCATGCATCTTCATGATTCATTTTTTCTATACCTAATATTTCTATGGCAATCATCACTTAAAAGGAGCATTTATGGCGGCAAAAGGTATCCACCATATCGCATTAACAGTTAACAATTGGGTTGTTTCCAAGCCATTTTATCAAGGTCTTGCGAAAGCGCTTGGCGCAGAAGTTTTAATAGAGAACCGAGGTCACCCGCATCGACGTGAGGACGGCCAAGTACTGATATTTTCTGGTGATGGTTTTATGTTCTCGGTTTGGGAAGCCTATGCAGAGCATCGTAACAACAAATTCATTGATTACAATATTGGCTTGCATCACTTTGCATTTCAAGCGGAATCAAGACAAGCCGTTGATGACCTCTATGAAACCGTTAAAAAACTCGGTGCGGAAATTGTAAACCCACCACAAGAATATGATTATGTGCCCGGCTATTACGCTGTATTTTTCCGTGACCCTGAAGGTATCCGATTGGAGTATGTCTATATACCTTCATAAAACATAAATTTGAAGGTGTTATGTATGCCAACTATCTTTACTTAGCATACAATTTTAGCTCTACTAAAGGTCCCTTTTTGTTAATAGGTATGTTTTTAACCTGTTACAGGTTTATTTTTGTCCCTATGGGTATGTTAATGGAACACGACGTCCATGTTCCATTAACGCTTTTTTTGTGCTTTAACGGAACATATGAATTATTGTGAATAATAGTTACTCAAATTAGGCATTCATATAACTGAAAAGTATCTGGTAAATTAGTCGCGATGCAGGGGGCGGCAAATTATCTGAATACCCTGTTATTTTCTGCCGTTAGAAGTGACTCATGAGCTAAGAGTATCTGTATTGATAAAGCGTTCATGTCGTTGGAGCTGGCTGACCAGTATAAGTCCTATAACCATGACGATAGCTGCCATCCATAAAGCTGAGTGATAGCTACCAGTGAGTGTTGACAGATAACCTGCAATAGCCGGCGCAATCAACTGGGCAATACCATAGCTTATGGTGAGTTTAGCCATAGCTTTGGCTGGATTAGCCGGAAACTTATGTCCAACATAAACGAGCATTAAACTTACAACTCCTGCAAATGTCCCACCGAATAA
>JAWWAG010000073.1:0-10272 GCA_033721795.1 Methylophaga sp.
GATGATAAGCCTCGTCAATTCTCGGAAAATGATGCCAATTTATTGCGTGAGCTGGGACTGATGGTTGAAGAGGAAATCACAACCAACTTATTAATCAGTGAAGATCATTTAACGGGATTGCTGAACCGCCGTGGATTTGAATATCGTGCACAGCATTTGCTGGATTTATGCCAAATGCAGGGACTTTCCGCCGCTTTAATTTATTTTGATTTGGATAATTTCAAAGCGATTAACGATAGCGAAGGTCATCAGGCCGGCGATGAAGCACTGCAGCAATTTGGCCAGATATTACAAAAAAATTTCCGGGAGTCCGATTTACTGGGTCGCGTGGGTGGTGATGAATTCGTCGCCTTAATCATCAATCAAGACGAAACTGATTATCAGCAAGTCATGCACCGACTGGAAGCTGCTGTTACTGCCTATAACCATCATGTGAGCGAAACGCAGCATTTGGAGTATAGTTTTGGTATCGCGATAACCCATGAAAAGGGAGATTTCGATCTGCAAAGACTTTATAACGCTGCCGATGAAGCTATGTATCAATATAAACGGCAAGCACTTCAGTAAAAACGGTTTTGAACCGTATTTACAGTTAATAACACCTTGTTAATAAAAGAGAATTTACCAGATCACACATGCAATATGACTATGACTTACTGGTAATCGGTGCCGGCTCCGGTGGCATCAGTACGGCACGGCGTGCGGCAGAATATGGGGTAAAAGTAGCGATTTGTGAACAAAATGCTTTGGGGGGCACGTGTGTCAATGCCGGATGCATTCCCAAAAAACTGCTGGTCTATGCTGCCGAATTTGCCGATGCATTTCACGATGCAAAGGGCTACGGCTGGCAAGAGGTATCTCCTGAATTTCACTGGCAAGCACTACTTGATAATGTCCTAACTGAAATTAAACGTATCAACAATAATTATCAGGATCTGCTCAAAGAGGCCGGTATCAATTTACTTCGCGGCGCTGTCCGCCTAGTGGCCGCTCATCAAATCGAAATTAATGGTAAGTCTGTAACTGCCCGCAATATTGTGATTGCCACCGGCGCTCAAGCTTGGATGCCGCCGATTGATGGTATTGACTATGCGGTCGATTCCGACACGATGTTTCAACTCAAGGCATTACCGAGACGGCTGACGATTATTGGCGGTGGTTATATTGCCAGTGAATTTGCCGGTTTAATGCAACGGTTAGCTGTTCACGTCACCGTTATAGCAAAAAGCCCTCGTCTTTTAATGGGGTTTGATGCCGATTGTGCTGAGGCTTGTGCCCTGCAAATGCAGAAAAATGGCATTGACCTGCATTTAAACAGCGAAGCACAGGCCATTCAAAAACAAGCCGATGGTAGCTTCGCAGTCATTATTAACGAACAGCAGCAGGTCCATGCTGATTTGGTGCTGGTCGCCGCCGGCCGCAAGGCAAATACGCAGGGCTTAAACCTTGAAGGCCTTAATATGCAGCTGGATGAACAAGGCTATATTCATGTCGATCAACAATTTGCCACCAGTATTCAGGGTATTTATGCGCTTGGTGATGTGACTGGCGGCATGCAGCTGACACCGGTTGCGATTGCCCAGGGTCATGCGCTGGCAGGGATGCTTTTTAAGGATCGGCCCAGTGATATTAACCTGGATCTGGCACCCACCACAGTATTTGCCAATCCGCCGGTTGCCAAAGTGGGCCTGACTGAGCAGCAAGCACGCGACAAAGGTTTGGATGTCGCTGTTTTTACCAAATCTTTTAAAGGCCTGAAAGTGCTGTTAACGGACAAAAATAACAGTAACTTTCTGAAATTAGTTGTCGACCGGCAAACCGATCGCGTGATCGGCGCGCATATGGCGGGCGATGACGCCGGCGAAATTATGCAGGGCATTGCTATTGCGATGCAGGCCGGTGCTAAAAAAGCGGACTTTGATCGGACGATTGGCATCCATCCTACCGCTGCTGAGGAATTTGTCAGTCTGAGGGATACTGATTCAGCATAATCCTGAGAGTAATCAGGCAAAGCGCTGATTGGGATAAATTTGTGTTTCGCTATCATGTGTAACAAGTCAGCAGTTGCTGACCAACTTTCTAAGGAGTGATTGTTATGTGGACTAAACCAGAATATTCAGATATGCGTTTCGGTTTCGAAGTAACCATGTACATCTGCAATCGTTAATACGCAGATAACGCATTGAGAAACCCGGCTCCGGCCGGGTTTTTTTATGCCTGAAATATGCAACTGATCAGCCAATATCCGGTCATAACAACAAATTTCAGAGACAAATCATGGCCCGAATTGCAATTATTGGCGCTGGCATCGCTGGCTTAACGGCTGCACACCAATTGGTCCGCCACCACGACATTACGTTATTTGAACGCGCAGGAAGCGCCGGTGGCCGAATGGCCAGTCGCCCGGCAGGTGACTTTGTATTTGATCACGGGGCCCAGTTTTTTACCGCCAAATCTACTGACTTTCAAAAATTTTTGTCACCCTATATTGCCAGTGGCGTAGTAGCGCGCTGGGACGCCGCTTTTGCTGAATTTGACGGCCAGAAGATCACCAGCAGACGTCAATGGGATGGCGAATTCAGTCATTATGTCGGTGCACCTGATATGAATGCACTGCCACGGGCAATGGCAGCCTCATTGGCTATTCGCTATGACTGCAATATTGAATCTATCCGCCGTGATGGCAATCTGTGGCAAGTGTATGCCAGTGACCAGCTGATCGGTGAGTTTGACTGGGTGATTAGCAGTTTGCCTGCCAAACAATCGGCTGAATTATTTGAACAACATACCCCCCTGTTAAACAAAGTCCCTGATAACTTAATGCGGCCCTGTTATGCATTGATGCTGGGTTTTAATCAAACTCAAGATTTGGATTGGCAGGCAGCTCATGTTAAACAGGCGGATATCAGCTGGATGTCCGTCAATAGCAGTAAACCCGGGCGTAATGGTTCTTTCAGTATGCTGGTGCTGGCCACCAATGCCTGGACACGCAAAAACTTTCAACTGGATTTAAATGCTGCCGGGGATCATTTATTGTCTGAGACGGAACGCATTGCCGGCATTAATCGGCACGATCTGCTTCATCAGGAAACCAAGCGCTGGACCTATGTGAATTTAAGCCGGCAGACTGCCGCCAAAGCCTATGTGGACAAAGCCCAACAATTGGCCGCCTGTGGTGACTGGTGCATTCAGGGACGGGTGGAAGCGGCATTTACCAGCGGCAACTGGTTGGCACAAAAAATTAATCGTCTGCTTTAACGCCGATGATTGTCGATAAACGCTAATATCGGCTTGAGTAAAGCACCATCACCACGCAGTGGCTTGGCCAGTTTGGCGACCATTGATACGTGCCCATAGTCCGGGAATTTCAGCAATTCTACCTCGCCACCCTTTTCAACTATTTTATCCGCCAGGCGATAACTGTTTCGTGGCCAAACCGTTAAGTCGCGCTCCCCTACCATCAACAACATTGGTGGATTATCACCCTGCACATAATTTATCGGTTGTGACTGCCAACGCTGATCTTCAGGGCCAAAGATGGTTTTTAAGGTGTCACTTTTTAATGGCAGAAAATCATATGGACCTGCCAAACCAATCATGCCATTAACTTTACCCGGAGTAAGCGCATACTTTTTAAGATATTCAGCATTTAATACCAGCAAACTGGCAATATGCGCCCCGGCAGAATGGCCGGCAATGAAGAGTTGCTGCTTATCACCGGCATATTGGTCAATATTGTCGTAGGTCCAAGCAACCGCAGCCGCTGCATCATAAACAAAGTCCGGGAAAAGTACTTCCGGATAAACACGGTAATCCGGGATCACAACGGTAATGCCATGACTGCTCAGGGCTTCACCGATAAATTTGTAATCTTTTTTATCGCCATCTTCCCAGCCACCGCCATAAAAAAACACAACCACCGGACTTTCCTTGTCATTACGCTGTGCAGGCATGTAGATATCCAGACTTTGCCGCGCCAAATCACCATAAGTAATATCCCGATGCGCTGTATACCCATCACTGGGCACCATAGCATTGAGCAAATTTACCGGTGAACAGGCCGTCAGCAACATTGCCGAGAGACCACTGAATAATGTTTTCAACACGTAAGATTCCTGACTGAATAGGCTGATTGCCTGACTGCCTTAACGGCAATACAGTTCCGATATCGGATTACTTGTTAATTTGTTGTAAGCGCTCACATACTTTTATAGCATCATTCAAGTTACGTTTTGCTTTAGAAACCCGTTTATCCTCAATCATCGCAATCATGGCAACCACGCCAGCAATACTTGCGAGAATGCCGGCAAAACCGCCTGACAACCAGGCAATAAACATCGCCAACAAGATCAGCAAACAGACCTGCACCACCATCCACTGTGATGCCCAGCGTTCTTTCAAACAGGTTTGTCGTTTTTGCTGCCAAAGTGTTTGTAATATCGTGAGCTGGTCTGGCGTCAGCACCTGCAAATTGGCGTAATAATCAATGCCGATAATTTCATCATTGTAATTACGTGATGATAAATCAATGTCTTCAGCAACCGCTTTCAGTGCGCTAAATGTATCTTCATCCCGTTCGATCATAGCGTTCCCCACATGCGTTACGCTTTCCAAATATGCTTTCACGTGAATTTCACAACGCGGCTATGACCATCGATGTATTGATTAATCAGGTGGTCTCGCTTATGTTTTGTTCACGTTTTTTGGAATTTTTAAGGGGATCGGCGCTGATCCTCTTGCTCACCATCACTGGTGTTAGCTTTGCCTATCAGCCTACCATGGCTTTTGTCGAAAATCTGGCCATTGATTTTAAATTTGATGATGCTGGTCATTTTAATAATGGCAACGCGACCGTGATGATGGCCGATCGTGGCATGGTACAAATGGTACTGATAGATTCTAACGGTCATCAACTGTTTCAGGCCGATGAAATTGCTGACTTTAGTGGAGATGTCGCCCCGTTTCGCAAGAATAATCAATGGGGCATTGTTAATCGACAGGGAGATATTATCCTCAAACCGACTTATGCCCGCATGCACAATTTTGCACATGGTCTGGCGGCGGTACTGAAAAACGGTTTGTGGGGCTATGTTGATACGAATGGCCAAGAAGTTATTCCCAGACAATTTACTCAAGCAACAATATTTTCTGAACAGCTTGCAGCTGTCCAGAATGATCAGGAGCATTGGGGCTTTATTGATAAAAAAGGCCAGTGGCAAATTGCTGCGCAGTTTGACGATACCCTTGCTTTCAGCGAAGGCCTCGCTGCAGTTAAGCAAGATGATAAATGGGGTTATGTCAACGCAGAGGGCGACATAACGATTGCCACACAATTTGATCAGGCGCGGGTTTTTAAAGATGGTTTTGCAGCTGTAGCTAATGATGAGGCTTGGGGCTATATTCGCCCTGATGGCAGCTGGCTGGTCAAACCCGCCTATGAAGCTGCCAAAACATTCAATGAAGGTTTTGCTGCTATCCGTAAAGCCGATCTGTATGGATATATTGACCGCAAGGGTCAGCCGCTTACTGCCATAGCATTCGATGATGCCTGGTCATTTAGTGAGGGTCTGGCACGGGTCGAACAAAATGGTAAAGTCGGTTATTTGAATAGGCAGGGTGAATGGGCAATAGAACCTGAGTTCAGCTGGGCGTTATCCTTTAACGACGGCCTGGCACCGGCAACAGTGGATTTTTGGGAATATGGTTATATCAACCAGCAGGGTGAGATGGTAATTAAAGCCCAATTCGAACATGCCAAAGCATTCAGCGACGGTGTCGCCGCGGTTAAATTACATGGTAAATGGGGCTATATAAAAGCACCCTAGGCATCGGTTTCATCTTCATCCAGCCAGCGGTATAACGTTCTCCGGCCAATGCCCAGCAAAGCCGCTGCACGGCGTTTGTTACCATCAACTTCATCGAGAATTTTCCGCACATAACGTTTTTGTAACTGGTCCAATGTTGGCAAAACCGGTCCGGCCAACAGGGCGGCATCTATACCAGCAGCATCGGTCGCTTGCAGCGTAATATTTTGGTCTGATGACGTGGTTAGACGCGCTGGCAAGTGTTCAGCCCGGATCCAGTCTTCGCTGCAAAAAGCCACTGCCCGCTCGACCACATTCTGTAATTCGCGAACATTACCGGGAAACGGATAATCCCGAAGTTTGGTCAATGCAGATTCGCTGAAACCTTTAACCGTTTTGCCCTGGGCAATTGCCAGATTTTGCAAAAACTGCTGCGCTAACAATTCGCAATCATCTTCGCGATCCCTCAGTGGCGGTACCGATAAAACAAAGGTTTCGAGCCGATAAAATAAATCCTCGCGAAAACTACCATCTTCGACTTTTTGTTTTAAATCCCGATGGGTCGCAGCAATAACACGGGCACAGCGACTTGTATCAGTAAGACCGAACGTAAACTACTGAATACGGCAGGAGAACGCATGTCACCTCAGTATTTAATGGCACATGCGCCAAAATGACACAACAGTAAGTCGTTTTCAAGTTTTCCTGGAAACCAGAAAATATAGCGGAATCGTTTAATAATATTATTTTTCAATTAGTTATAGATAGTTAATTACGTCTGGCACGCTTCTCGCTCCTGTTTAGATACGTGTAACCACAGAGGAGTTTTAATAGATGAAAACGAAATTAACGATATTATCGACATTATTGATGACCATGGGTTTAGGCACTGCTGCCGCCTATGCTGGTGATAGCTATGAGCGCGCCGCGCCTGATAAGGGCCCTGCACCGCAAGCGCAGGAAGTACCTGCCGAAGATTTCAGCAACACCGATCTGAAGAAATTCGCTGCAGTACAAGAAGATCTGGAAGGAATTCGCAGCCAGTATTCAGGCGAACTGGAAACCACTGAAGATCCTGATAAAGCAGCGCAACTGCAACAAGAAGCCAGCCAGAAAATGGTTCAGGTAATTCAGGATGCTGGTTTAGATGTCGAGACATACAGCAACATTGCCTTGGCTTTACAAAGCGATGCGCAGTTGCGTGAAAAAGTTAAGTCAATGATGAACTAAACATTAAGTTTCATTGCATATGACTTATGCAGAAAAGCCGGACGGTGTTCGGCTTTTTTGTGGATGTTATTCTGTAATAGCTTAACCTTGCAGCAATATTGCGTTGTCAGAGATCTTATATTGTAAGTCATCATAACTTCTCGATGCTGGCTGCTCTGTTGCTGGTTGATCCTGGTACCAACTCCGGCATTTACCTGCCTGCGGATGATACATACCAGGCTCATTATTGCCAGCACTGTAATAGCGATCATTATTCATCACACTGTAGGCAGCACAGCCTGAAAATACTGAAAATGCCAAACTGGCCAATAAAAGTTTTAACAGCCGCATCACTAAAATCTCTTGTTTAATTGACAGGTGTAACGTATCACTAAGTGTTGAGCAAAGAAATCACTATTTTCAGAACGTTTACAGCGTTTTGCTTACCAGCATCTCCCCTAAAGGAATAAGCATGTTGAGATCGATTTTAAGTATGGGCTTTATATTACTGAGCGCCTGCACCAATTCGCCTCAAGGCATTACTGCTGTTGATAATTTTGTTGTCGAGCGTTACCTCGGTAAGTGGCATGAAATCGCCCGATTGGATCATGGCTTTGAGCGTGGTTTAACGAAAGTTACGGCTGAATACAGCCTGCGGGCAGATGGCGGTATAAAGGTTATAAACCGGGGCTTTGATGCTGAAACCCAGGAATGGCAAACGGCTGAAGGCAAAGCTTATTTTGTTGAAGATGCAAACACCGGCCATTTGAAAGTATCGTTTTTCGGGCCATTTTACGGTGCGTATGTGATTTTCGAATTGGATAAATACGACTATCAATATGCTTACATTGCCGGACCCAACCGCGATTATCTATGGTTGCTGGCGCGTCAGCCAAACCTGAATAATGCGCAAAAACAAGACTTTGTTACCAGCGCCCAGGCGCTTGGTTTTGAGACTGATGAATTGATCTGGCTGGATGAACCACCAGAATAAATTAACTAATTGAACGGTAATCTTTTGCAGCTTGGCGATCGATCGCAACAAATGCCAGCAAGTTTGCTGCAGTACCCAGCACTAAGCCATCAATATTTAATGGCCCGCTCAATAGCGTATTCCAGATAATCGCCACACTGATACCAGCTATGGCACCAGCAACAAATCGGCGCTGACTAACGTAAAAGCCCAGCACTGCCATACACAACGGTACCAGTACCGTCGGCGCCCAGAAGTTATAGGCATAAATCAAAATATCAATAACACTGTCTATCGACAGAGCAAAAATCACTGACAATACGCCCACCAGCAATGTCACCCACTGAGTCAGGCGTAATTCTGCTTTAACGGATAAAGGTGTTCTGCGAAGCGGCGCAACAATATCGTTGCTGAAAGCGATAGAGGCCGAGTTTAAAAAAGAATCCGCTGACGACATGATAATCGAGAGAATGGCTGCGGCGACTATACCTTGCAAAACAGGCGGCACCGCCTCCTGAATCACATAAGGCATAGCCAGATTGGCATCTAATCCCGGCTGCATCGCCAGTGCCACTAGACCAATAAGGCCAGTGATGGCAAAAAAGGGAATGGAAAATAAACCGCTAAGCAGAGAACCGCGCGATACTTCTTTGCTGGATTTACCAATAAGCAACCGTTGCAAATACGGCGGCACCAGGGTCTCGCCAAGCATAAACGTCATAAACAAAGACAGCAGTGCCACCATAGCCAGCGGCTCCGACGGCAAAGTCAAATGCTCTGCGGGGACCTGTTCGGTCAAAGCCTGCCAACCACCGACATATTGCAGACCATAATATAAAGTCAGGGGAATACCCACCGCCAGCACGATAAACTGCATTACATCAGTCCAGACAACCGCCCGCATACCTCCTACGGTCGAGTAAGCAATGACAATACCGCAGCCGATCAAAATACCCCAGACTTTATCAACCCCGAGAAACAGGTTGAACACATAACCCATTGCACCAACCTGGGCCCCCAGAATACCTGCACATAAGGCAATAGCAAAAAAGCCACTGAATAATCGCGCACCCTGACCATAATGCTGAGCCATGATATCGCCGACCGAAATCGCTTGTGGATATTGACTCATCTTGGGCGCAATGTAGCGCGCCACCAGTATTTCCTTAATACTGAACCCCCACAAAGCAACAATATTACTGACACCGATCAGGAATACTTTTTCGGCATTGCCCATGGAAAAACCGCCACCGATGAACGATGCAGACAAGGTCGCAAAGATCACCAGCATGCCAAAGGATTTGCCGGCCAGCGCAAAATCCTGCATGCCTTTCATGCTGCGCCCCGCCCATAAACCAATCAGCAAAACTGCTATCAGATAGACGATGACAATGATTTTTTCCATGATCTGGTATCCACTCAGTAATTACTAAGCGCAGCTTACGTGTTTCACCGGTAAGAGAAAACCCGCTGATAGAATTGTTTGAGAATACCCGGGAGTGACTATCCCGAAATTTAGAAATCAGATTCTAGGGCTGTTGAATTTTCATCAGACCCTAATATTAATGATATTACCGCTATTGGCAGTGGCTGATGGCACGCTATTAAGCATTTTAACCAGTGCCGCCCCTTGCACTGCCAACTGATCATTGGCTAATTTGAGCACTTGAATTTGTTGTTGGTCAGCAATTTGCTGCTGATTAAGTGCAGTGGCCAGTTGCGTGATGCTGTTGCTATTCACCTGCTATACCTATTTCAATACTTTGTCTGCTACTTGCTCGACAATAAAACCCAGATGTTGCCTGACTGCATTGCGCGGCATGATGTGTTGCTCAGCAATTTCGGCTGCTGACAGCCCTGATGCCCAATGCAGTCTGGCAATATCACGGTTGTCGCTGGTGAGGCTATTAATGACTTCTGCCGTCATTTGATCTTCAATAAAGCTGCTATCCTGATCAGCCTCGGCAACCGGTTGCAACAAGGGTTGCCGATCCTGTTGGCCCCAGCGCTCTAATAATAACCCTGCCCGGGAAATACGCTCACGGCGTGCCTGCTGCAAATTAGACATACGCAGCTTTGCTGCATTGCGATTCAGCTTTTTACCCATCGTCGCCGCCTCTTTTCCACTTAAAGACTGATGCTTAATCACCGCTTAGCGTTATAACCACGTAAAACAGTTTACTTAATTCCCACCTAAATGACGATCAAGAAATTGTTTTATCAGCTTGCGGGCTTCAGCATTACTTCCTATCAGCGTGCCGGCCAATATCGTCAGTGTGAGACTGC
>JAWWAG010000074.1:0-10261 GCA_033721795.1 Methylophaga sp.
ACCAGAACCAGCTATAGCTGAAGAACCAAGGAATCAACAAGACGAACTGGCCAGGTTGCGTGAGCGGTTGCGTCAGAAAACAGCAGCACTTAAGGCCTCACAAACAACCACTGTTGCACCGGCTGTAGAGCCAATCGCAACCAAACCAACAGGCTCGACTGACGATCTTAATCAAATTCAGGACGCCGACGAAGCTGATAACAGTGCTATTGATAATGCGGAATCATTTGATAGCGCTGATTGGCCACAAGTTGATATTGCAGATGACGTTGAAAACGAGCAACAAACAGAAACTGTTGCACAAAGCCAGCCCGATATTTCTGAAGACTTATTAGTGCAGGATGATGCAGAAGCTGTTTCACAACAAAGCAATAATGAGCCAACCCCTGAAAGCGAAGATAGCTTTGCTGAACAAGAAGCTGAAGCCAGAATAATTGATGACGAAAAACCTTCAGAAACCGAAGAACCTGAGCCTGAGATTTCCATTGATGAAGCAGAAATAACGCAAACATCTGAATCAGAAGTCACCAGTTTTGATAATGCTTTGGATGAAGTTGAAAGTCAGCGACCCGTTGATACCACTGACAATAATCTGCCAGAGGGTATGGAAGACTTAATGGAGGAGGATACAGACGTTATTTCGCAACAAAGCGATAACGAGCCAACCGCAGATAGCGTTGCTGAACCAGAAACCGAAGCCACAAGAATCGATGAACAAGCGCCTTCAGAAATCGAAGAACCCGAGTCTGACGTTTCTGCTGATGAGGCAGAAACACCTCAAGCAAACGAGCCAGAAATTAACGATATTGAAGATATGCGGGAAGATAGTGCAGCAACTTTCAACGATGAAGCAGCGATTGAAGCGCATCAACCTGATGCAACCGAAAACACTTCAGAAATTTCTGAGAACATCGACGCGTCGACCAGTACTAATGAAGCTGTCGATACACTAATTGAGCAAGACGCTGATGATATCTGGTCAGAACAAATGGGCCTTGCAGCTGATCTTGAACAAGCCCAAGACGCATCTTTAGAGCCAGACAGTGATGCGTCAAAGAACGAATCCGTATCGGCCGATGATTTTGCTGCAGCGCTGGCGGCTGAGCAGGAACAAGCTGAACGGGAACGATTAGAAACTGAGTCACAAATGGCGCGTTTTGAAGAAGTCTCGCAACCACCGCTGCCACCGCAGGATGAACTCGACGACTTGATGGCAGAAGTCGGTGAATTACAGCGCCAAATCCCGGAAACCAACGATCATGCTGCCAGCCTCGAAGCCGCAGCAGAATTGCCGTTACCGGATAATGCATCACTCAACAAACTGATGCAGGAAGTAAGGCAATTACAGCAGGCCGCAGAGTTCAAACCGGTTGCCGAAAAAGGCGAGCAGGATCTCCAGCAAATCCTGTCACATATTCCACGCTTTGGCGGTAAACGTGAGGGCGGCAACGGCTGATTTTGCGAGTGAATTTTTCCACGCAAACAATCGCAATTTGTTAAAATTTCCGGCTGACCTAAGCTGGATTTCCTATGACCGATAAGATTCACCAGGTCGCCGTCGTTGGCGGTGGCGTTTGCGGTACTGCATTGCTTTATATGCTGGCCGAATACACAGATATTAACGATATCGTCCTGCTCGAAAAATACGATGCCGTTGCCAAAGTGAATTCGCATAGCCGTAATAATAGCCAGACCATTCATTGCGGCGATATCGAAACTAATTACTCTTTGGACAAAGCCACCAAGGTCAAAGCGGCCGCACAAATGCTGGTTAATTTTGCCAAACGCTTGCCCGATACTGACAAGATTATTTTCAAATATCCGAAGATGGTGCTCGGTGTAGGTGAAAACGAATGCCGCCAGTTGCGACAGCGTTATCAGACCTTTCGCGATGTATTTCCGGAAATGAAGCTGCTGGAAAAATCCGATATCGGTGCCATAGAGCCCAATGTGGTGATGGTCAATGGCAGTATGCGGCCAGAGCCTTGTGTGGCGCTTGCTGTGTTGGATGATTACAGCGCCGTTGATTACCAGCAACTGTCGCAGGCCTTTGTCCGTGAAGCCAAAAAACACAGCGATAAACAATTGAGCGTTCAGTTCAACTGTCATGTTCAAGATATCATTGACCAGGATGGCGTGTTTTCACTGATCAGCAAAGATAGAGTTATTAAAGCACGTAGTGTTGTTGTATCAGCCGGTGGTCACAGTTTATTACTGGCCCAGCAAATGGGTTATGGACTGGAGTTTTCCTGTCTGCCAGTCGCCGGCAGTTTTTACTTCACACCGCAAAAACTCAACGGCAAGGTCTATACCGTGCAAAACGACAAACTGCCGTTTGCCGCCGTTCATGGCGATCCGGATGTTTTAGTTGACGGTAAAACCCGCTTTGGACCAACAGCGTTATTGCTGCCGTTGCTCGAGCGTTATAACAGCAGCACTTTTTTTGAGTTCTTGCGGGTATTGCGTTTGGATAGTCGTGTATTGCGAGTATTCTGGGATTTATTCCGGGTTAAAGATATCCGTAACTACATCCTGAAAAATTTCCTGTTTGAAGTACCGTTATTGCGCCGCTGGCTGTTTTTAAAAGACGTCCGCAAAATCGTGCCCTCATTACAATTCAAAGATGTGCAATTTGCCAAAGGGTATGGCGGCGTCCGCCCGCAGCTGATTGATAAGGTTAACGCTAAGCTGATGCTCGGCGAAGCCAAAATCAATCCTGGCACGGGGATTGTCTTCAATATGACGCCCTCACCAGGCGGCACCAGCTGTCTGGAAAATGCTGAAACCGATATGCGTTTGATTGCGACGCGGCTGCAAGCCCAAATCGACGAAGGCAAACTGCAAGCGACATTGCACACCGACTGATGGCCAGTTCGCCCTACATAACGCCCAATGGCATGTTCCTGATGAATCAGGAACTCAGCGAGCGCTGGCAACGTCGCCGTGTTGTCGTACAAGCATTAGCGGCCGCAGCGGCGGAGGGTGATCGCAGTGAAAATGCCGAATATATCTACCGTAAAAAAGAACTGCGGGAATTAGATCGCCGCATCCGTTATCTGCAAAAACGTATTCCCGACCTGAAAGTTATCCATGACCAGCCTGATGACCCCGGACGGGTATTCTTCGCGGCCTATGTCACGCTTGAAACCGATGACGGCAAAGAAGTCGAATACCGCATTGTCGGGCCCGACGAAATTGACCATGAAAAAGGCAATATCAGCGTCGACTCACCACTGGCCCGAGCACTACTAGGCAAAACCGTCGATGACGAAGTGGTAATTCATGTGGCTGATGGCCGGAAGCAGTATTTTGTTATCGCGATTCGTTACTAAATTGCTTTTATCTACCTAAAAAAATTCAACATTACTACTTAACCCCAGCATACAAGTCGAATTTGATGACTAGCGGAGGGGAGCACGGTCTGACTGTAGCGCTGAAAATCATATCTCCGATAGCTGAAATACCTTTTGCTCAACTGTCTTTTAATTCCAGCCACGATTAGAGTCAGGCAAAAGATTGCTTAGAGTAGCGCTCAGCCATGGTGAGAATCAAAAAGGTTAGAGACGATTAGTCATAATGAATGGCTGTGCTGCTAAGTCATCCAAATTGTCCGTGCCAATAAGTGCAGTCTATGATTTTGATAGTTCTGATTTATGTCCCTGTAACAACATGCCTGTTTGCAGCAGCTCGCGCAGGGTGGTCAAACCTTCTTCGGCTTTTGCCAGGCCATCATCCAGCATAGGCCGTTCCCCACGATCAATCAGCGCATGCCGCAGCGCATGTTCGTTTTCGTGGTTGAGTATCATGGCGAAGTCTTCCTCAGTTGGTTGCCAGACTTCAAAGATACCTATGCGGCCTTTGTAACCCAGTTCATTACAGGCAGAACAACCTCGGGCACGCCAGATTTGAGAAGGTACTTCACGCCCATGCTCATGAAGCCATTTTTTCTCTATATCGTTAGGCGTGTCTCCTACTTTGCAATCCGGACACAGCTTTCGCACCAGTCTCTGCGCCGCCACCAGGCCCAGATTACTGGAAATTTCGAAATCGTCCAATCCAAGGTTACGCAGCGCCGTGATAGTGCCGACAGCATCACGGCTGTGCAGCGTTGCCATCAGTGCCCGTCCACTGGTGGCAATACTGATGGCCGCGCGAGCAGAGGGAATATCCCTGATCTCACCTATCAGTACGTAGTCTGGATCCAGCCGGAGCATAGCTTCTGTTCCGGTAGCGAATGTCAAATTATGATTTGGATTGACCTGGATCTGATTAATCCCCGGCACTTCGTATTCAACCGGGTCTTCCAGAGTAATAACGTGACTGTCATTCAATTTTAACTCATGCAGCAACGCATAGAGTGTCGTTGTTTTGCCGCTACCCGTAGGACCGGCAACCAGGAACATACTGCCGGTGGCATCCATCCACCGGCGGATCGACGCTGCGCCCTGATCATGAATACCTAATTGTCGGACTTCCATGACAGCTTCCGGCGGGGCCAGTACACGAATTGCAAGCTTATCACCAGATACGCAAGGCACCGCGGTTACCCTCAGATCCAGTGCCAACCCTTCAATTTCATAATTGAAACTGCCTTCGTCACAGCACACGCTTGGCAAAGGATCAATGCCTGCTAATACCTTAAACTGGTGCGCCAGCCGTTGCCCCTGATCACGTTCAATCCCGATAGCATCGACCATCACGCCATCGATTCTAAGACGAACCTGGTAATGCGTTGGAAACGGATCCAGGTGGATGTCGGTAGCTCGGGCTTTCAGGGAATCATGTAACAACGCATGGGCTCCTAAACCCTCGTCATCTTCATAATCTTCGTTATTAGCGAATAACTGGCGAAACTCGACCAGAATATGGTCGCGCAGGCGGCGACTAAAGCGATGTTTTGTGAGGTTTTCCTGACTTTCCCGGTTTTTCTGACTCAAGGCTGGCTCCTCGAAAAGACAAAAATCACTTTTGATTGTACCAATAGAAAGTTTTATTCAAAGACGACAGCCCATTTGACCTTGAATCAATACGATCAGAGGCGACCAAGAAATACGATGCGAAGTTGTTGGGATACTAGTCTCGCCAGAAAAAACAAATATCAGATTAAAATTGATGTAATGCAGCTATTTCAAACTAACCAATTTGATTGAACAACGGTAGGTTTCTACAAACACCTTAGCTTGCGGGTGCCATTTCAGATTCACCCGAACTGGTTTACCCGATAATTCATAAAGCACCCCTGATCTGGTCACGGCTGTGCCGGATTTGGCTTTTTTATCGTATGAGATTTGGACTATCTCATCGGTAATAACATCAAAGTTGTAGTTTGGTGCGTAGCCAATAAGATGCTGGGCGCCAGTTTCGATGACCTCAAATAAGTTCCATGAACTTAAGGTACCGCACTCAGATAATGCTCGTGCTTCCATTTAAAATCCTTTTCAATATGCACATTCAAACGTTAACTGAATCACAGTTTTCAGGCAAGCTCATTTTGTTGCTTTGTCGAAAATGTGGCGGTCGATGTTTAATTATGCCCATTTCCCTTGATTGCAATAAGTGCATATCCTGTTAATTTACTTATTAATCAGCGATGCTTGAGCGGGAGGATACATGCAGCAGATATTTGAGTGGGCAGACTCTGCCGGATTGGCACTGCTTGCGGTACTCGCTGGTTTTGCGGTTTACAAAACGCTGGTTTTTCTTGTTGGCCGTTTTTCCGAATCGACATCTGTCGCCAGAATATTTTTTGATGCATCTGCGCGCGCGCTTGGCACCTCGTTATGTCTGTTAGCCTTGAATAGTGTTTTACATAATGTGCCTCAGGATCTTGCCTTTCTGGGTGTTATTCAACATATCACCACGCTGCTGCTGATCATTTCTTTAACCTGGGTGGCCGTCGCGCTTACCTCAGCGATTGGTGATGTCATCGTTAAATTGAACCCTGCGCTTGAGGATGAGTGGAAGCGAGCACGCAAGATCGAAACACAAACCCGTTTTCTGGTCCGTGGTCTGAATATCGTGATTGTGCTGGTTGGTATTGGGATTGCCTTAATGACATTCGATTCGGTCAGCAAGGTTGGCACCAGCTTGCTGGCTTCGGCAGGTATTGGCGGCATTATTCTTGGTTTTGCTGCACGGCCGGTACTGAGTAACTTGCTGGCGGGGATGCAGATCGCATTGACGCAGCCATTACGAATTGATGATGTGGTGCATGTTCAGGGTGAGTGGTGTTGGGTGGAAGAGGTGACTTCTACCTATGTTGTGTTGCGGGTGTGGGATCTACGTCGACTAATCGTGCCGCTGCAATGGTTTATTGAAAACCCTTTTCAGAATTGGTCAAGAAATAGTGCCGAGCTGATGGGTAGTGCTATGATTTGGCTGGATTATGGTATTCCAGTCGATCCGTTGCGTGATGAGTTTGCACGCTTGTTAAGAGCGTCGTCCGATTGGGATGGCGTTATTGAATCAGTTCAGGTCGTTGAAGCCGGTGAGAAGGCGATACAGCTTCGCTTTCTGATGAGCGCTAAAAACTCCAATACACTTTGGAATCTACGCTGTTATGTACGTGAGAAAATGATCGCTTATATCAAGCAACATTATTCAGAATATTTACCCCGATATCGTGCGCAGCTGGTTGAAAATGATAGCGAATCAGCCCCACAAAACAGTTAATTAAATCACTTATTCCAGACCCCGTTTTGGTTGGGGCCAGAATATTAGAATGATTAACTAGGTAAACAAAACGCGCCGATGGTCGATATACAAAAAGCAGGCGGCCAAAATCACGGCGGTTATTGTGGCGTGAGTGCTGGTGGTGATTTTTCTGTTTTTTAAATAGAAGTCAGGCGCTGATTGGTGATGAAGAATTTATGAAGTCGATGATTCCACATCATCCATTTGACATAAATAATTCACACCAGGGGAGCATCAGTGATCCTCGCGTTCATGAGCTTGCGGACGAGATTATTGCTGCTCAGGTGCGTGAAATAGGCGAGATGAAGCTGTTGCTCAAAAACATCGAACAAAATGGCAAACAGGGTGAGCCAAAGCTTGCTCCCCGCTTTACTGAAATAACGCCCATCGTGCAGCGCAAGATCGAATAAGTGATGCAGCGATAAATTTCTGCTTCAGTTTGGCCCGGAAACGCAAAGAGGGCAGCGACGAACCTGCCATTTCTCCTGAATTCTTATGCCTTATCCAGCGCCTGCGTGATATCGGTCAGAATGTCATCGATGTGTTCGATGCCGACCGAGAGCCGAACCATATCAGCGGAAACGCCTGCTTTTTTAAGCTCTTCTTCATTGAGCTGACGATGTGTAGTGGTGGCTGGATGACAGGCCAGTGACTTGGCATCACCGATATTAACCAGCCGTTTAATCATTTGCAAAGCATCAATAAATCTTGCCCCGGCTTCAGCGCCACCATTGACACCAAAACTCAGAATCGATGACGGTTTTCCGTTCATATATTGCTGTGCCAGCGTGTGATATTTATCAGCAGGCAGGCCGGCAAAATTGACCCAGTTAATCTTGTTGTGGCTAGTCAGAAACTCTGCGACTTTTTGGGCGTTTTCGCAGTGCCGTTCCATTCGCAAAGCCAACGTTTCAATGCCTTGCATGATCAGGAATGCATTGAACGGACTCAGTGCCGCGCCCATATTGCGAAGTGGCACCACACGCGCCCTGCCAATAAAAGCTTCCGGCCCCAACGCCTCGGCATAAACCACGCCGTGATAACTGGGATCGGGCTCATTAAATTGCGGGAAACGGGGATTATCTTTCCACGGAAATTCACCTGAATCGACGATGATGCCACCCACCGTGGTGCCATGACCGCCCATATATTTAGTCAGCGAGTGAATAACGATATCGGCGCCGTATTCGATTGGTCTGCATAACACCGGTGTTGCCACCGTGTTATCGACAACCAGTGGAATGTTATGTCTGTGGGCAATGCCGGCCAGCTTTTTCATATCGACAATATTGCCGGCAGGGTTACCAATCGACTCACAAAACAGCATTTTGGTATTGTCATCGATCAATGCTTCAAGCGCCGCCGGATCTTCGCCGGATGCCATGCGCACCTCAATACCTTGCTGGGGCAGAGTATGGGCAAAAAAGTTATAGCTGCCACCGTACAATTGACTGACGGAAACAATATTATCGCCGGCTCTTGCCACGGTTTGAATGGTCGCAGTAATAGCAGCCATGCCTGATGCCATCGCCAATGCGCCAATACCGCCTTCCATTTCTGCAACACGTTGTTCCAGAATGGCATTGGTAGGATTCATGATCCGTGAATAAATATTGCCTTTCACCTTCAGATCAAACAAATCGGCACCATGCTGAGTGTCATCAAAGTAATAGCTGGTTGTCTGGTAGATGGGCACTGCAACTGAATGCGTTTCAGGATCACCGGCAAAGCCGCCGTGAATGGCCGTCGTTTCGAGTTTCATGACTGCTCCTTATTACAAGTAATCAGCGGGCTATTATCAGAGGCTGAACTGACAAAACCTTACAAGCGTCATCATATATGCGATGTAGCAAAATAGGGAAATCAAAGGCTTAGCTAAATGAATTCGTTGAATACCAAAGTGACAGGCATAAAAAAACCGGCAGCTTTAACAGCTAACGGTCAAATTAGGGATTATTGGGCTGGTTTTATTTGCCAGATTTCGCCACTGTCATTGGCGAGATATAAATACCCATCAGGGCCTTCGATGACATTACGAATGCGCTTTTCTTTATCTTCGAAATAACGGTGTTCATCAACGACTTGCTGACCATCCATTTCAATATGATTCAAATGTTGAAGAACCATGGCACCGGTCAGTAAATCACCCCGTATTTCTGGGAAGGCATCGCCTTGATATTGCACCAGACCACTTGGAGCGATTGAGGGTATATAGACTTTCTTGGCATTGACCATGCCTTTTACTTCTTTTTCACCTACGGCGACCGGACCCCAATATTCCTTACCATGTGAGGCTTCCGGCCAGCCATAATTTTTGCCGGGCTCTACCAGATTGATTTCATCACCACCGCGAGGACCGTGTTCGATTTCCCATAAGGTATCGGTTTCGCGGTTATAAAACATGCCTTGCGGGTTTCGATGACCGTAACTCCAGATTTCCGGATGAGCATCATCCTGACCGACAAACGGATTATCATCGGGTACACTGCCATCGAGATTCAAACGCAGAATTTTGCCATTATGACGAGACAGATCCTGAGCCTGTTCCCGCACGCCGCGATCACCAATACCAAAAAACACATGGCCTTTGTGATCAAACACGATACGGCTGCCGTAATGCTGGCCTTTATCGGTGCGAGAATCAGTGATTAGCAAGTCTTGCCATTCGGTGAGTGCATCACCTTCAAGTTTGGCTCGGGCCAGCGTCGTAGCGCCCTGACCATCAACATCTTTGCTGTAAGTAAAATAAATCCAGCCGTTATTCTCAAAATCGGGCGCTGTGGCAACATCGAGGAAACCGGCCTGACCACTGATCACAATATCTTCAGGGGTATTGCTGATGCGGGTTTTATTACCGGTTGTAATATCCACACGGTTCAAACTACCGCCTTTATTAGTGACCAGCAGGTGTTGCTGATCAATAAACGTCATACCCCAAGGCGTACCCAGATTCTCAGCGATGGTACTGACACTGAGTTCATCCATTTTCAGTGGTGCAGCCTGCAATGAACCCGTTAATAAAATCAGGCCGATAGTCATCAAAGTCTGATGAAGTGCCATCGTCAACTCCTGTTATGAACTACAAGATAACATTGAGCAGCCGGGTTTTTGCCGTGCCCAATCAGGCCGTTTACCGGCGTAATCCTCATACTCTGGTTGTTCATCGTAAGGTTTATGCATGATGTCCAGCAGTTTCCAGATTTCGCTGAAATCCCCGTCTTCGGCTTTTTCAATGGCTTGCTGGGCAAGATAATTACGCAGCACATATTTCGGATTAACCTGGTTCATCGCAGCTTTGCGATCAGCATCTTTGGTACCATCTTGCTGAACGCGTTGCTGATATCGGCGCAGCCAGGCGATGATGTCCGCTTTATCGTCTTTGGTTAAGCTTTCCGGGGCATACCAGGCGTCGTGTAATACCGCTAATAACTCGTCATCAGATTGCTCATCATCTTCGCAGGGGATTTCTGCCAGTTTGCGATAGAAAATGGTCATATCGGTTTCGGTCAGCAGCATAATGCTTTGTAATTCTTGATTAAGCGCCTGATCGCTGGCTTCGACAAACTCT
>JAWWAG010000075.1:0-10000 GCA_033721795.1 Methylophaga sp.
ATGGAAGCTGAGGGCTTTGGCAGCTGCAGTAACTATCGCGAATGCGAGCGGGTCTGTCCGAAACAAATCCGTACTGACACCATCAGTAAAATGAATCAGTTGTTATATCGGGGTTAGTAACTATTTCGGTTTAACGAATTTTAGGGTCATCCGATCGCTTTCGCCGATTTGACGGTACTGTTCCTTATCGGCTTCTTCAACGCGCAAGTTAGGTAGCAAGCTCCAAACCCCATTAGGATGATCGGTATCATCGGCTGGGTTGGCATTGATATCGGACTTGGCAGCCAATTTAAATCCGGCTTTTTCAGCCAGTTCAATGACCAGTGCTTCGGTTAAATAGCCGGATTTTTTCATGGTCGCCACATCGGTACCCGGTTTGGCGCGATGATCAGTGACGCCAAGAATGCCGCCGGGTTTAAGTGCTTTAAACATGGCGTCAAAGGCTTTGTCAGCGACATCAGCTTGTACCCAATTATGCACATTACGAAATGTCAGCACGGCATCGAGAGAATTATCTTCGGCGATCTGCCAATGACCGGGACCAAACCCTATAACCTCAACTTCATCAAACCATTCAGGATTTTGAGTCAGCCAATCATTATATGACTGGCGCAAATTCATTCTCCATTCCGGTCCCATATCTGCGGGAAAACCTGCTGCAATTAATTTGCCATTACCCTGTTTCAACCACGGTGCAAGAATTTCGGTGTACCAGCCTTTACCTGGCCAGATTTCAGCGACCTTCATATCAGCGTTAATGTCAAAAAAGCTTAAGGTCGCTTCTGGATTGCGATAGCGGTCCCTGGCAGTATTTTCGCTACTGCGCTGGTCACTATTTATAATATTTTGCAGTGCCGCATCGGCATAAACAGCAGTTGGCAATATCGTCAGCAAACTGACACCGAGCAACAATGATTTAAAAGATTTGGTCATGATGTATTCCTCGTTGGGAGATAACTTGTCCATTCCGACCTATGATTTGCCAAATAGTTTGTGTTTTGTATTTGTCATCGGGCGGGAGAGCAGGTAGCTTTATGAGAAGAACTTCCTGCGCCAGCAGGAAAGACACTTTTAGTTAGCTTGGTTGGTTTGGCGTTGATAACTGGAGAATACCACCGCAAAATGAGTGAGCAAAAAACACCGCTTTACATCGCACTAATCAGTATTCACGGGTTGATCCGAGGAGACGATCTGGAGCTGGGGCGTGACGCTGATACCGGCGGCCAGACACTGTATGTGCTGGAATTAGCGCAGGCACTCTCTGAACAACCACAAGTCGCTAAAGTAGAATTGATTACCCGGCGTATTCAGGATACCGCTGTTGCCGATGATTATTCGGTTGCTGAAGAAACGATTAACGACAAGTTAAGCATTATTCGCATAGAGGCCGGCCCACAAGGCTATTTACCTAAGGAACAGCTTTGGGAGCATCTCGACAGCTTTGCTGACAATCTGGTCAGCTATTTTCGCCATCAAAACCAATTACCCACGTTGCTGCACAGTCATTATGCGGATGCTGGCCTGGTTGGTGCGCATGTTGCCAACCAACTTGGTATTGCCCTGATCCATACTGGACATTCTCTGGGCCGGGTCAAACGCCGGCGATTGCTGGCCAGCGGCGTAGATACCACGCAACTGGAATTGCTTTACAACATGGGGCGGCGTATTGAGGCTGAGGAAATCACGCTGGCAACCGCCGAGCAGGTGATCACCAGTACGCACCAGGAAATCGAAGAACAATACGAGCTATACGATCATTATCAGCCGGAAAAAATGCGTGTCATTCCGCCGGGCACCAATGTGCAGCAATTTACCCCGCCACGTGGTGACGAGCAACATACCGAACTTTATGAAACATTAACCCGCAGTCTGACTGATCCCGATAAGCCCTTAATCCTGGCCTTATCACGTCCGGATAAACGCAAAAATATTGTCAGTCTGATGACCGCTTTTGGTGAAAGCAAAGAACTGCAACAACTGGCCAATTTGCTGATTATTGCCGGTAACCGTGACGATATTGAAGATTTGGAAAGTGGCGCCCGCGAGGTATTTCAGGAATTGCTGGTGGCTATGGATCGTTATGATTTATATGGCAAAGTAGCCATGCCCAAACACCACCGACGGGATCAGGTGCCACAGATTTACAGGATTGCTGCCGCCAGTGGTGGTGTATTTGTGAACCCGGCGTTGACCGAGCCGTTTGGTCTGACGTTGATTGAAGCCGCCGCCAGTGGTTTACCAATTGTTGCCACCGAAGATGGTGGCCCACGCGATATTATGAGCAATTGTCAGAATGGTGAACTGATAGATCCTTTGGAAACCAGCACTATCAGTGCCGCGATTCTGGATTTACTGAAAGATAAATCCCGCTGGCAGCAATGCCAGCAAAACGGCCTGAAAGGTGTGCATGCTCATTATTCATGGCAAGCTCATGCCCAACGTTATCTGGAACTCATCGAGCCGATTGCACAGCGTAATGGCGAGTTGGTGCAGCCTACACCATTGCGTGGTCTGTCTCGTATGGAACGGGCAATGGTCAGTGATTTGGATTTAAACCTGCTCGGTGACGAGGCATCGTTAAAACAGTTAATGGCTTTGATGCGCGAGCATCGTAAAACAACCAAATTTATTATTGCGACGGGCCGGCGACTGGATCAGGCGCTAAAACTGATGAAAAAACATGGTATCCCAGAACCGGATATCTTAATTACCAGCTCTGGCAGTGAAATTTATTACGCGCCCAAACTGACACCGGATACCGCCTGGGCCAAACATATTGATCATCTTTGGCAACCGCACAAAATCCACCTAATACTGGATGATTTGCCCGGAATCAGCCGACAGTCAAAAAAAGAACAGAGTCAGTTTAAACTCAGTTACTACATTGATCCGCAGCAGATTAGTCTAGAGGAAATTAAAAGGTTACTGCATCGCGAAGAGCAATCAGTTCATGTCCAGATGGCATTTGGACAGTTTTTGGATATTTTGCCACTGCGAGCATCCAAAGGCATGGCACTGCGTTATGTTGCTGATCGCTGGCAACTGCCATTGGACCAGATATTTGTTGCCGGTGGCAGTGGCGCTGATGAGGATATGATGCGTGGCAACACGCTGGCTGCTGTGGTGGCTAACCGGCATCATGAAGAGTTGTCTCAACTGGATGACACCTCACATATTTATTTTGCCAAAGCTGCTTATGCCGCGGGCATTCTCGAAGCGCTGGCGCATTATCAGTTTTTTGAGACAACGTTGCAGGACAATCACACCGCATGAGCGAACGTTTATTGCTTTGTACGGACATGGATCGCACCGTGATCCCTAATGGCATGCAACCCGAGCATCCGCAAGCAAGACGGCGATTCCGGGCTTTTTGCCAGCGGGATAATGTGTTGCTGGTTTATGTGACCGGCCGTCACCGGCAACTGGTTGAAAAAGCCATTCGCAGTTATCAGCTGCCACCACCGGACTATGTGATTTCTGATGTCGGTACCAAGATTTATCAGCATCAAAAGGGGTGGCAAGAGCTCAACAGTTGGAAATCTGAAATCGACAAAGATTGGCGTGGACGCAGCCATCAGGATCTCAAACAAATACTTTCAGGTATCAAAGGCCTGAAATTACAGGAACTGGCTAAGCAAAATACTCATAAACTCAGTTATTACCTGCCGCTTTATCAGGACAAAGCACCGATTATTAATACTATGCAGCAACGCCTTGAAGCCGAGGGGATTGAAGCCTCGGTCATGTGGAGTATCGATGAATTAACTAATGTCGGCTTGCTTGATGTCTTACCCAAGCATGCCACTAAGCTGCATGCGATTGAATTTTTACAAGAGCAACTGGGCTATCAACACGAAGAGGTGATTTTTGCCGGTGACAGTGGTAACGATATGCCTGTTCTGGCAAGCCAGGTGCAATCGATTCTGGTTAATAATGCCAGTGCTGAAATCAAATCCCTGGCCTATCAGTTGGCAAGCGATGGAGGTCATTTAGAGCAGCTTTATATTGCCCGAAATGATGGCCCACTGGGTATGAATGGCAATTATAGTGCCGGCGTTTTACAGGGCATCTGGCATTTTGCCCCGGCATTCCGGCAGGCCTTACAAACGGAGACATTTTATGACTGAGTCAGCCAGACTGGCAGTGTTTGGTGAAGCCTTATTTGATTGTTTTTCAGATCAGCAAAAATTGGGCGGTGCGCCCTTTAATGTTGCCTGGCATTTGCAGGCTTTGGGCGATGCACCGCAATTTATCTCCCGTGTGGGTGATGATGCGCTGGGCGATCAGATTAAAAATGCGATGCAGAAATGGGGTATGAATCTGACAGGTCTGCAGACTGATGCCATCCGGCCAACCGGTACGGTGGACGTGACTTTAAAAGGCAGTGAGCCGCATTATGAAATAACTGATAACGTTGCATACGATTTTATTGACAAAGCCGCGCTGCCGGCCTTAGCTAATGATGTGATTGTCTATCACGGTAGTTTGGCGTTACGTCATTCCAATAATCAAGAAGCACTGGAACATTTATTAAATACGTCATCTGTGTCGGTATTTGTCGATGTTAATTTGCGCGCGCCATGGTGGGAAAAAGAAAGTCTGTTTGCGTTGCTGGAGGGGGCGCGTTGGGTCAAACTAAATGCTGATGAACTGGCCGAGCTTGGTTTTCAATCTGCTGATTTATTGCAGGATATGATTCGTATGCAAACCAATTTCCAGCTGGAACAGTTAATTGTCACCCGCGGTGAGCAGGGCGCTATTGTGCGTTGTAATGACGGTCAGGTTTATGAGTTTCCGCCGAGCACAGCCGATAAAGTTGCCGATACAGTTGGCGCCGGTGATGCGTTTTCAGCAATGTATTTACACGGCTTATTACAAGGTTGGCCAGTGACGCAAATTTTACCCAAAGCGCAGGCTTTTGCTGCTGCGGTGGTGGGTTTACATGGCGCATTTACCGATGATGCAGCTTTTTACCAACCTTTTACTCAATAATTGCCTGACCATTTATGTATGAACAACAATCGCATTCGCTGTTAAATGCCATTCTGAATCAGATTGAACCGGAATTTGCCCGGGTTGATTTACGCTATTTTTATACGCGGCTGGGTGCCAATTTTTACGCCATTCACTCTCTTTTTGACAAATTGTATGGCAAGCGTCCGGATTTTGCCGAACAGGCGCAGCGTCTGGTGGAAACGATGGCCCGGCAATATATCAACCGGCCGGAAAACCTGCGGCAACGGGATATTCAACGGGAACAGGATTTTAACTGGTTTCTGAGCCAGAAATGGGTCGGTATGGCCATGTATGCCAATGGTTTTGCCAAAGATCTTAATGGCATGCGTGAGCACCTGCATTATTTTCAGGATCTGGGTGTTAACTTGCTGCATGTCATGCCAATTATGCGTTGCCCAGAAGGGAAAAGTGACGGCGGTTATGCGGTCAGTGACTTCAGGCAAATCGATCCGCGGGTAGGTAATCTTGAGGATTTACGTAATTTAGCTGCCGATATGCGCCAGCGCGATATGTTGCTGGTCTTGGATGTGGTGCTCAACCACACTTCAGATCAGCATGAATGGGCTGAAAAAGCCAAAGCCGGTTATTCACCGTATCCCGATTATTATTACATCTTCGAAAACCGCCATGTGCCGGATATGTTTGAGCAAAGTATGCCGGAAGTATTTCCGGAAACGGCGCCCGGAAATTTCACCTGGAATGAAGAAATGCAGCGCTGGGTGATGACGGTGTTTAATGACTACCAGTGGGATTTGAATTACAGCAATCCGGCGGTGTTTATTGAAATGCTCGACATCATTCTGTTCTGGGCCAATCAGGGCGCGGATATTTTGCGTTTGGATGCCGTGGCCTTTCTGTGGAAAAAAATAGGCAGTGCCTGCCAGAATGAGCGGGAAGCACATCTGATTTTGCAGTTGCTTAAAGACTGCTGTCAGGTCACCGCCCCCGGCGTGTTATTTATCGCTGAGGCAATTGTGGCACCGGTCGAAGTGATTAAATATTTCGGTGAAGATGCGGTGATCGCCAAAGAATGTGAGATTGCCTATAACGCGACCTTTATGGCACTGATGTGGGATGCGGTAGCAACCAAAAATGCCCGGCTGCTTAATCAGGGTATCAAGAGCCTGCCGGTGAAACTGGAACGTGCCACTTGGTTGAACTACATTCGCTGTCATGATGATATCGGTTTGGGGTTTGATGATCGTGATATCGCGCTGGTCGGTTATGAGCCAAAAGATCATCGCAAATTTCTGATCGATTATTTCACCGGCCAGTATGATGATTCTTATGCCCGTGGTGTACCGTTCGGACAAAATGATAAAACCGGTGATACCCGTATTTCCGGTTCCCTGGCTTCGTTAGTCGGTCTGCAGCATGCCATTGAGAGTAAAGATCCACAGGCGATTGATGATGCGATACGCGTTATTTTATTGTTACATAATCTGATTTTGTCTTTTGGCGGTCTGCCGTTGCTGTATTACGGTGATGAGATCGGCACGATAAATGATGAAAGCTATAAAACCGATCCGGTAAAAATGGACGATTCGCGTTGGGTACACCGTCCGTTTATTGACTGGCAGAAAGCCGAGCTGCGACAGACACCGGGCACTGTGGAATATGCGATTTTCAGTCAGTTAAAAACGATGATCGCCGTGCATAAAGAGCTGGATGCTTTTGCCGACTTTAATAATCGTGAGTTACTTGAGGTCAAGAATCCTCATTTGTTTGTGTTTGAGCGTTACCACATTCAAAAACCCAGTGAGCGGGTATTGTTGGTCAGTAATTTTGATCAACAGCCGCAGACATTGGATATGAATGATTTAAGCCGCTGGTCAACACCACAAGATAGGCAGCTAGTTGATGCCGTAACTGGCAAAAGTCCGGAGCAGTTTGACAGCTCACTGATTATTCCGGGCTTTGGTTTTTATTGGCTAATTGAGCAATAATCATCGCTTACATTTGTCGATGTCACAGGTTTTGCCACGACCCATAAGGCGGCCTATCGGATGTCTTAATCCGGCAAATAAGCGATAACCGATATCGGTAAACCAGCGTATTACCGGCCAGCGCAGCATTTGGATCCAATGATGGGCATTAACCAGTTTCCAGGCGTTGGCCGTAACATCTAGGCCATAAATCATGCTGCCGTCAGGCAACTGACCATGTAATACACGATCGGCTTTAACGATATCGATATCAGGATAACGACTGGCAAAGCTGTCGTCGTAAATATTCTCGAATTTCAGCTGGTGTAGGCTATCACGTGCCTGCAACGCGTTGATTTCCTTCGCACAGAGCGGGCAGTCACCATCAAAAAAGATCGTCAGTTGCTGCATGGAAGATGTCCTAATTTAATGAACGATTTGACGGAAATAGGATAATGAAGTTCTCAGGCTACGAAAAATCAACAGACCCCGGACTGAACCATTCTTCAATACAACCGTCTCAAAGCAACAAATTCAAGGAAATGAAATGAAACGCACCGGTTTATTCTGGTTACAAAACGATCTGCGTTTGCATGATCATCCGGGTCTTTGGCAAATGCAGTCGGTGGATAAGCTGATTTGTGTTTTTTGCGTTGATCCAGCCTGGTATCGCCCCAATAGCTATAATACTCGGGCGTTAGGCGCTCTACGATATGCTTTTTTAACCCAGGCGCTGACTGATTTATCAAATCAATTGGATGCTATCGGCCAAACCTTGTTGGTGATTGAAGCTGATCCGGTCGAAGCGATTGCCGCACTGATAGAAACCTACCAAGTCTCTGTTATCGGCCGTAGTCAGCATCCCGGTGTTTATGAGAACCGTCAATGGCAACGATTGCAACAACTGTTTCCTAATCGAGATTTTTATCAGGCCGATACGGCGACGTTATTCAGTGAACAGCATCTGCCATTTGCATTGGCAGATTTGCCAAAGTCTTTCAGCCAGTTTCGTAAATGGGTTGAGGATTTACCGGTGAACCGGCCCATGGCGGCAATTGATCGTTTACCACCGCCACCGGCTAAACTTATTAAGACGCCGGCGCGGCTTGCATCCACCAGCATTACTGAATTTACCGGCGGCGAACAGGCCGCTTTGCAGCATCTCAATGATTACTTCAGTGGTGAAGCCCCTTCTGTATACAAAGAAGTACGTAATGAACTGAATGGCTGGCAAAACTCGACCAAGTTTTCACCGTGGCTGACACAAGGCAGTTTATCAGTGCGTACATTGGTTAGCCGATTGCAGGAATACGAAAAAAAGGTCGTGGCCAACGATTCGACCTACTGGATTTTTTTCGAGCTGCTGTGGCGGGAGTATTTTCAGTGGTATGCGCATCGTTATGGTACGCGTCTGTTTCGTTTTAATGGGATAAATAATCAAACCAGCCGCCGTTGCTATTATCCCGAGCGTTATCAGAAATGGTGTCATGGCAATACACCGTATCCGCTGGTCAACGCGCTGATGCATCAGCTGAATGAGACCGGTTATATGAGTAATCGTGGGCGGCAGATTGCGGCCAGTTGTTTTGTTTATGATTTACAGCTCGACTGGCGGTTTGGCGCTGCTTATTTCGAACAACAACTGCTGGATTATGATGTCGCCAGCAATTGGGGTAATTGGCAATATATAGCTGGTGTCGGCGCTGATCCGCGCGGTGGTCGGCATTTTAATATCGATAAACAAACCCGGCAGTACGATCCACTTGGCGAATTTATCCAAAAATGGCAGGGTGATGCCGGTCATCAGCCACTGGATTCAGTGGATGCGGCAGACTGGCCAATTATGCCGCCGGGGCGATAGGGCTTGTTTATCTTTCATCTCCGCCTCTGTTGTGAGCTGAAACAGCGTCAATCAAGGCGTGAGAAGAACCGTGTAGTTGTGCTAAACAAACAACGAGCAATGCGGAGTAGCGCTTTTTCAGTAACAAGCCGAAGGGCTGGGACTATTTTGCGCCCGGCTGCGTTGTCAATCGCTTGTGTAGAAAGACTACACTGCGCGCTTTCCGCCTTGTCGGACACAAAAATAGCCGCCAGCAGTGATGGATATGAAAGATAAACAAGCCCTAATGGCTAAACCAGCGATAAATATCGTTTGGCTGAAACGGGATTTACGGCTCAGTGATCATCAGCCATTAGCTGATGCCTGCCAGCAGGATTTACCGGTTTTGCTGCTTTATATTTTTGAGCCGATGTTATTGGCAGATACACATTTCAGTGAAAGACACTGGCGCTTTGTATGGCAATCATTAACCGATATGAACCGTCGTTTACAACGGTATGATACCTCGGTTTGTATCGTTAACGATGAAGTCATCGTCGTATTTGAAAACTTACAGCAAACCTATCAAATCAAAACACTGTTCAGTCATCAGGAAATCGGTCTCGATAATACTTTTCAACGCGATAAAGCCATAAATACCTTTTGCCAGCAACACGGCATTGATTGGCAGGAAACGCCATTGGGCGCTGTGATGCGCGCTGCCAGCCATCGTGAGGATTGGGATAAACACTGGCAAAAAGTCATGCGTGCTGAAATGGCGGCACCTGCATTAAAGCGAATTCAATTTGATAACAGCGCTCGCCTGCCAGTTTTTGAGGTGCCGAAAAGCTGGCAACAGCCTGATCTGCAAATGCAAATGGGGGGGGAAAAACAAGCCTGGCAAGTGTTGGAGGATTTTTTCAATGAACGTGGTCAGCATTATCACCGGCATATTTCCAGCCCGTCGCTGAGCCGAGAAGCCTGTTCACGGCTGTCACCCTATTTAGCATGGGGTAATATCAGTTTACGGCAAATGTACCGACGGCTATTAGCTGACTGGCAGCGACCGGGCTGGCGACGGCCGTTATCAGCCTTATCGTCGCGGCTGCACTGGCATTGTCATTTTATTCAGAAATTTGAAAGCGAGTGTGCCATGCAATTTCGGCCGGTGAACCGTGGTTATTCAGATTTTCCATGGCGCACGGGAGAGCAGGCAGAAAAGGATTATCAGGCCTGGGAG
>JAWWAG010000076.1:0-9363 GCA_033721795.1 Methylophaga sp.
GCGTTTCGTTAGATGATTTTGGCACCGGTTACTCCTCTTTAACTATTTTTCGTCAATTACCGGTAAATATCCTAAAAATAGATCAGAGTTTTGTCCGCAATATGCTTAGTGATGCACATGACGAGAGCATTGTTGAGAGTATTATCGGCATGGCCAAAGTCTTTGATTGTATAGTCATCGCCGAAGGTGTTGAAACACAAGCGCATGCAACACGCTTAGTAGAGATTGGCTGTGAATATGGTCAAGGTTATGGCATAGCCAAGCCCATGCCAGCATCGAAGGTGTTGGATTGGTTAGCGCAATCAAAGCCGACTTTTTCATGGATTTGATGGTTTAGAACGCAAATATAATTTGAGTGGTTTACCCAAAAAAATCGACTCCTTTTGATTACATCCAATGATGCTGACCCTCGATTCGGGAGCTAACAGGAGGCATGCTTGCAAAAAACCCGTCACAAACTTATTTGCCTAATAAATACTGACCCCAAAGAGCTCATAATATAAACCTTGCATATACACTGTGTCAGCAAATTCAGGAATTTGGTCATTGTTATGAATTAACTATCTAATAGTCATTTCATAAGCCAGTAAAAATCCAATTTCATACCAAAGAACCAATGTAATATCTATAGAACAGGTAAAGTCAACCGACAGTTATAATGACCTGAAGTCAGCTAACATATCGACTAAAACTTAATAAACGTGACTCTTAAATCAGAACTGACATTAATTTAATATCGATTAAAACGCGCAGACGCTGTATCAATTGAATTGCTGAGCGTTTCCATGGCACTGTCGATATCTGTCACTAAATCCTCCCAGGCGTCACTGCCTGCTTGCCGCAGATTTTCAAGCTTTTGTCTGATTCTGTTCTGCAATATTTGAAGCTCTTCTATTTCTTCGTAATATTCTAACTTGGTATCTGTATCCACTGATTCAGCTATGGCGATTAGCTCTTCTATTTCGACATTAAAATCATCTAATTTAATCTGCACTTTTTGTTGGTAGGCTTCTTTTTCTTTCAAGGTTAACCTCCCGATTTTTATAATAAATCAATTTAAAAATAAGGCCATTTATCACTTTAAAAGTAATCAAGTTTTGCCTGAATCTTTAATTCGACCTCGTGCCCTTATCGATGACAGATAAGCAATACTTAACAATAGAAAAATGATTACGATAAACCAATTAAGGAACCCTGCTCCAACAATAAGCTGCTGATATAACGAAACAAGAAAACTAATGGCAACCGTGATGAGGTTAGCCAATAAAACCGTTCGAATCTCACCTTCATTGCCATTAGGGGAGGCAAGCCAGTTCAAAACTGCAAAACCAATCAGTGCACTGCCATATAATTGCGAATGGTAATTATTATAATCTATCGAATTATCTGCACTGAAAACTCCCATCGGGCCATTTACTGAAAAAAGCATCACCAATCCTATAAGAAGCCCAAGTATGGCCGTAATGCGGAGTACAATTTGATAGTTCATAAATGTATCCTTTTATTCCAATACTACGTTGCTTTTAGCAGATATAGACCCGTAAATGCAAATCATCGGTATCAATATAAGTAATACTTTTAAGAAGAAACCATCATTTTCTGACAAAGCCCTTTTCACTATCCAGATAATAACTAACAACGTTACGTTTTAAGTGTTACCGATTGTATTTGCTGGTAAAAAATAATTTACCGGAAATTTTATCGTTTATTAAAAATACAATCTTAAACTTGGCAATGAGATCAGCAGCATATTGATGATATGATGAACTTAAAATGTTAATTAACTCAAATTACGAACGGTAGGATTTTTACTTCTCAGGTTATTGTGTAATCTCCAAGTTTGAATTTACCGACATTGGAGATAAGCGCAGCTACCTCTGGTTCATGAGGAAAGATTAGAAGCTATGCATCAATCAGATCTGGAACCTTTTAGTAACGATGAACAATTAAGTGCAATCTTTGATCAGCTTGATATCTCTGAAGAAGTGCATTTGCGACTGTCTCACCCGATGCAAATTGTTCAAATGAATATCCCCTTGCGGATGGATGATGGCGCTTTGAAGTTTTTTCAGGCATGGCGTATTCAATATAACAATACCCGGGGACCAACCAAAGGGGGTATTCGTTTTCATCCACACATAAGCGTCGCAGAAATAACGGCGCTGAGTTTCTGGATGACTATCAAATGTGCAGTAGTAGATCTGCCGTTTGGGGGCGCCAAAGGTGGGATATGTGTCGATCCAAAAGCGCTTTCCCCACTTGAACTGGAACGTCTTTCACGAGGGTATATCCGAGCTTTTTATGATGCTATCGGACCCGATCGCGATATCCCGGCACCAGACGTGAATACGAATGAAACTATTATTGGCTGGATGGCCGACGAATACGCACAAATTGCGCGCAAACAAGTGCCAGCGGTCATCACTGGCAAACCCCTGAGTCTTGGCGGCAGCCAAGGCCGTATGGCTGCCACCGGACGCGGGGCACTGCACGTCCTTCAACGATGGGCGAAGAAAGAAAATAAGTCACCGGCTGACCTTACCGTTGCGATCCAAGGGTTTGGCAATGCGGGGGCTTACTTTGCCCGTCTGGCACATGCAAAAGGCTATCGAATCGTCGCAGTTTCCGACTCAAAAGGCGCTATCTATTCTGCTGAGGGGCTCGATCCGGAACGGATCTGGCAACACAAGAATAAAAATCGCAAACTCAAAGATATTGTTTACTGTGATGTTTCCGTCTGCGATGAAACTGATAGCAAACAATTAACCAATGATGAACTTTTAACGCTTGACGTTGATGTATTGGTTCTAGCTGCGCTTGAAAATGCTATTACAGAACAAAATGTCGATTCCGTCAAAGCACGCACCATTGTTGAGATAGCCAATGGCCCTGTCACAAGAACTGCCGATTGCTTATTGGCAGAGCGTGAGGTACAAATCCTGCCGGATGTCCTTACAAATACGGGCGGTGTGATTGTCAGTCATATGGAATGGGTGCAGAACAGAACAGGTGATAACTGGTCAGAAAGTGAGGTCATTCAACGTCTGGAAGCGCGTTTACGTTCTGCCGCCAAAACCTGTTTTGAACTTGCCGAGAAAAACAATGTAACGTTGAGAAGCGCGGCTTATATGCTGGCTATCAACCGGATTGCCGACGCCATGGCTAACCAGGGAACTCGCGAGTATTTTAATGGCACGGATGATGACTAGGTTAAAAGTTTGGCTTGCTCAGAGCTTGCCTCTTTCCCCGGTCATTCAACAATGTCGATCTTCCTTGTTCTGGCGATATTCTGACAGGACATCATTTATCCAAAGCAACCGTAACAGGCAGCGGGTTGATTCAGAATTTTATTGCGATAATTTTTGCTGTTCCAGCAGTTTCGTCTAAGCATGTTTTGTTTCAAGCTTTATTCGCAATCCCGCCTCAGCATAGGTAAAATTCACGGCATTAATCTATCAAGAAAGTGGAACCTTTTTAATGGCGCAATACGTATACAGCATGAACCGCGTTGGCAAAATCGTGCCGCCAAAACGCGAAATCCTCAAAGACATTTCTCTGTCGTTTTTCCCCGGAGCCAAAATTGGTGTCCTGGGTCTGAATGGCTCTGGTAAATCGACTCTGCTGCGCATCATGGCCGGTATTGATAATGATTATATCGGTGAGGCACGGCCAATGCCCGATATGAAAGTCGGCTACTTGCCACAGGAACCTGAACTCGACGATAACAAAACTGTTCGGGAAATCGTTGAAGAGTCAGTCGCTGATGTCAAAAGCGCTCTGAATGAACTTGATGCTGTTTATGCTGCCTATGCCGAACCGGATGCCGATTTTGACGCGCTGGCCAAAAAACAAGCCGAGCTGGAAAATCTGATCACCGCCAAAGATGGTCATAATCTGGATAATGCACTCGAACGCGCTGCTGATGCTTTGCGTCTGCCACCCTGGGATGCCAAAGTTGCAGTATTGTCTGGTGGTGAACGCCGACGCGTGGCGTTATGCCGGTTGCTACTTGATAACCCCGATATGTTATTGCTTGACGAACCAACCAACCATTTGGATGCGGAATCCATCGCCTGGATCGAACGCTTTTTACAGGAATATCCGGGTACTGTGGTAGCGATTACCCATGACCGTTATTTTCTCGATAATGCGGCTGGCTGGATTTTGGAATTGGATCGTGGCCGCGGTATTCCTTACGAGGGTAATTATTCGTCATGGCTGGCGCAAAAAGACCAGCGTCTGGCACAGGAATCCAAAGAAGAAGCTTCGCACCGCAAAGCCATTCAGGCGGAACTTGAATGGGTGCGTCAGGGTGCCAAAGGGCGTCAGGCCAAGTCCAAAGCTCGCATGAAACAATTTGAAGAAATGAATTCCAAAGAATTCCAACAGCGTAATGAAACCCAGGAAATTTATATTCCACCCGGTCCGCGTCTTGGCGACAAAGTCATTGAACTAAAAAATGTCACCAAATCGTATGGTGACAAACTGCTGTTCGAAAACCTGAATCTGTCAATTCCACCGGGTGCCATTGTCGGCATTATCGGTGCGAACGGCGCCGGTAAATCAACGTTGTTCCGGATGATTAGTGGTGAAGAAAAACCCGATAGTGGTGAGATTGAAATCGGTAGCACCGTGCAGCTTGCCTATGTTAACCAGTCACGCGAACTGGATGGCAAAAAAACGGTATTTGAGGAAATCTCAGACGGCGCTGATATGATTACCGTCGGCAATTATCAGACGCCATCACGTGCTTATTGCGGCCGGTTTAACTTTAAAGGCTCAGATCAGCAAAAATACGTTAAAGATTTGTCTGGTGGTGAGCGTAATCGACTGCATATGGCCAAACTGCTGAAAGAAGGCGGCAATGTGCTACTCCTCGACGAACCAACCAATGACTTGGATGTGGAAACCTTGCGTGCTCTGGAAGAGGCCATTTTGGCGTTCCCCGGCTCTGCCGTGGTAATTTCGCATGATCGCTGGTTTTTGGATCGGATTTGTACCCACATCATTGCTTACGAGGGTGATTCCAGTGTTAACTTTTTTGAAGGTAACTACTCAGAATATGCCGAAGATTACCGCAAACGCTTTGGCAAAGATCATCAACCCGAGCGGATCAAATATCGCCGCATGAATTAACCTGTAAATTATCTATTTTTTTAAGTTGTTAAATAATCTGGTCGATCTAATCATTATTTGAAACGGGTTGTAAGCCCCGTCCTCATTGATTGACAGGGCTTTTTTTCTGTATAGACGCAGCATTAAATGGCTAAATATGTTGCCAGCAACTGAACTCAACCAAAATTTGCTTGTCCGCTATTGTGATGCAAATTTAAATTGAGTAACATTTTAGTGAAGCTTTAGCTTGAGCGTACTGCTACAAATAAAACCAATATCAGAATCCTCTTGCTCGAGATCTAATTTTTAAGACTCATTAGCGAAAGGAGGAACTCCTATGGATCGTGATCTCTACAAAATCATGTACATCAGCTCTGCTACGCAGGATATGAGTAGTAATGAGTTGGAAAGCTTGATGGTTAAATGCCGTGAAAAAAATGCCTTCTTTGATATCACCGGTTATATGGTTTATCACGAAGGCAGCATTATTCAACTGCTGGAGGGCAGTCGCACTTCAGTCAACTATATCTACAACACCATTAAACTTGATAGCCGTCATCATGAAATCATTGAGTTATGTGCCGCGCAAATCGAAAGACGTGCCTTTGCTGACTGGCAAATGGGTTTCAAAAAAATTGAGCGCCAACAAATTCAAAAGGTGAATACCATTCAGGATTTATTTCAAGGAGAACTGTCTTTACCACAATTGGAACAATTTTGTGGTCGTGCGGCATTATTCTTTGAAACCTTCCTTAAAGTTGCCCGGCTAGATAACTACTCGCTGTTACAAAACCGTATGTCGGTACTTTAAACTCTGGCAACCACCAGTTTCATTAGCGAAACAAATATACTTCGCCGTCATCACTGCTGAACAGTAATGCATCGTTGGCAAGATTGGCTGACGCAAAAATCGGCCAGCCGCTATCATAATGCGTTAACAGTGCACCATTTTCCGGGTTTAAAACCAGCATTTCCCCCGTCATTGTGCCGATATAGATGGCTGTTTCGGTTACCAGCGGTGATGCAAATACAGGTGCTTTTGCCAGGTATTGCCAAGTAATTTCAGCTGTTTGCGAATTAAGACTGATAATTTCACCGCCAGTAGTGGCTATTATTACGTGAGAATCAGTTACTCCCGGTGAGGCAAACACGCGATATTCTGCCTGATATTGCCAAATGATCTCACCGTTTTCGCTATTAAGTTTGAGTAATTTACCCCCATCGGTTCCGATATAGACTGCCTTACTATTTACAGCAGGTGTGGCATCAACAGCAGCGCCCGTATCTGTGCGCCATATTAATTCGCCTTGTTGGTTCAGTGCATAAACAAAACCGTCATCACTGCCAAAAATCAGCTTATCGTTAGCCAGCGAAACAGATGAGTCAACTGCAGCGCCGGTTTGGAAACGCCATTTTAAATCACCATCTTCGGCATTTAATGCATACAAATAACTATCCAGCGAGCCGATATAAATGGTGTCATCTGACTGTAATGCTGAGGCAAAAACCTTATCCTGGGTTAGATAACGCCATTGCAATTCACCCTGATGATTCAATGCATAAATATATCCATCATCACTGCCAAAGATGATCCGTTTCTCTGTTATCAGTGGCGTTGAGAAAATGCCTGCATCGGCTTTAAACCGCCATAAAACTTTACCGTTACTAATATCAAGGGCATATAACACGCCATCATAGTGTCCACTGATAACCAGGTCATTATAAACAACCGGTGACGCTGCAGCGCCATCTCCATCCGCGCCAAAGACCCATTCTGGTGCGTCCAGTTCTATTGGCCCGTCACTCGTCTGCCAAAATCCACTTCGCGCAGCGTCAGAACGAAACATATTGCTATCAGATAGGGACGCAGGATTTGGCTCACAGGCGATCAGTAAAGTCACCAGCGCCGTTAACCAGCCTGCGCGAATAAAATTTTTCTGATTAGCTATTAGCATCCACGAATTATTACCGCTGGTCGCCTGAGATTCAAATCCATCAACGAAGTTTCTCAAAAGCCGTCAATTCAAAAATGTCCGTTTATACTGAAAAAGCCCTTTAAAGCAACGACTCACCTGTCATAAAAAATTTAATTTTTTTCCTTTAAATCATAAGGGTAAATAAAATTCCCTGTTAAGTTTCAGAAACTATACTTGTCATATGTCCATGTTAATATCTAATCAAATATTGACCAGTAGAAAATTAATACTAGGAGCGGTCCATGACGGCTTGGCTGTTAGCAGTAGTGGTAGGGAGTGTATTGATGTTAGCAGGCTTGCTTTGGTGGCGGCATCAAACGAGCAAAAGCGTTTTATCGACTTCCATTACACCACCCAGCAAAAAATTTCATGGGGTTAGCATCCGGCCGACTTCGGGGGCATGCAGGGCCGTACAGCTCATTGCTGGAAAGCGGTATTTGCCGCATGAAGTGCCGGCAGTGCCCTTAATAGATTGTGATGTTTCCTATTGCGGTTGTCGCTACGAACATCATCAGGATCGCCGCGCTCAAATCGATCGGCGACATGCCCATATTGATATCGAAACGCAACGCTCCGGTAAAGAGCACCGGGAAAATAATGACCGGCGTCAAGGACGGAGATAAGGATCCCGGGGGGACACCCGCCCCGATTTCTCAATACTTAAAATATAGTCACGGATACCGGCTTTATCAGCTGTCAAAATAAATGGAGCGATTTCCCGCATGCTTTCCTGAATGTACGGTGAAATCTCAGTATTTTCATTAAACAATTCTGCCCGTACCTGACAAATCAGCTCGATGCCACTGCGAAAATTGGCCAGATCCGCAGCCGGCGTGCCATCTTCACCAATCGTCCAACCGCGCGTCTGCCATTCCTGATAACAATCTTTTGCCAAACGCTGTGTGGACATCTCTCCCAGCCCAGCCTGGGCAAATGGCATCGTCAAAATAAAGCCAGCCATCAACCAATTGATCATTTTTTGCCTCCACAAATTTCTGATGTTGTGACGCTTTTTAAAGCAAGGAAATTCCAATCTGGATTGAATTATATTGCGCTAATGCAGTGCGGAGATGTCGTTTATTGGTGCACTTCTCCGGTAGTTGAGATATCGGAATTCTATTAAATCGTTGTTTTTATTGGTTTTAATTTTTTGGCATCTTAAATGCAGTAGTTTAATCGTAGTTTTGTTTCAGTTGCATGTTGTTCTCTCTCTCGCTGCGTGCTGAGCTTTGGGTAAACTTTCGGGTTTACCCTTTTTTTTTTGCATCTCATCCTGAAAATATCTGATTTAATGCTTCAAATTATGCCCGGTATGATTATTGCGTTAAGCATATAAACCTTTACACGATGGCGTCGTTTATCATGGATATAAGTCCACAACAAATTCAAAGCTTTCTTGATGCACACCAGTTGCCAGCAGCTTATGGACAACAAATTCAACGTTGGTATACCGGCATAGCAAGTGAATTGTTATTGCACCAAAAAAGCACAAACCGCCCTTTTCTGGTCGGTTTGCATGGCGCTCAGGGTTCCGGGAAAACCACACTTGCTGCTTGTTTAACGTATTTACTCAGTGATGTTTGCCACTGCCCGACCATCACGTTGTCACTGGATGATTTTTACTTGTGTAAAGCAGACCGAGACCAACTGGCCAGTGAAGTGCATCCATTATTAGCAACCCGCGGCGTACCGGGCACCCATGACTTGCCATTGCTACTCAAGACATTAGATAAGTTGCGCAGTGGTGATTTGCCGGTATCTGTTGCTAAATTTAATAAAGCCACTGATGATCATTTTGCTGAAGATGACTGGCCCGTCATTACCCAGAAACCTCAAATTATCATTATTGAAGGCTGGTGCATGGGTGCCATACCTCAAACAGAAGATGCCTTAATTGTTACGGTCAATTCACTGGAACAGTCAGAAGATCCTGAGGGCCACTGGCGACAATATGTTAACCAGCAGCTAGCCAATGATTATCAAAAGTTCTTTGCCTTAATCGATTATTGGTTGATGCTGAAAGCGCCTAGTTTTGACTGCATACCGCATTGGCGACTCGAGCAGGAACAAGCTCTGGCATCTCAGTTCGATGCCGACGATTATGTTGCGATTATGGATGACAGCGAATTAGCGCGCTTTATCCAGTTTTATCAGCGGCTGACTGAACATTGCCTGCAAACATTACCGTCACGAATGGACACCGTTATCGAATTAGATTCAAAACGGCAGATCATTGCCTTGCAACGCCCCAATCAGCCGCCAGTAAACGAGC
>JAWWAG010000077.1:0-9009 GCA_033721795.1 Methylophaga sp.
ATGCCGACACCGCGATGTACCGGGCCAAACATGCCGGTCGAAATCAATACCAGTTTTTTACCGAAGAAATGCATTCGCAAATTGTTCATAAACTGGAGCTGGAGCATGCACTTCGCTTCGCCCTGGCACGAAATGAGCTTTATCTGGAGTATCAGCCACAAGTAGATATCCTTGCCAACCGGGTCAATGGTGCTGAAGCTTTACTCCGCTGGCAACACCCACAAATCGGTAAAATCTCTCCGATGGAATTTATTCCCATCGCTGAAGAGACGGGTATGATTAATCCGATAGGCAACTGGATCCTGCATAACGCGATTGCTCAATGTAAAAAATGGGTAGATGCCGGCCACAGCGATTTATTAATGGCCATTAATTTATCGGCGGTCCAGTTTAATAATCCCAAACTGGTCACGACGATCGTTGACATCCTGCATGAGCATCAGCTGCCAGCGGAAAACCTGGAGTTGGAAATCACGGAATCAGTTGCGATGATCAATATTGATTTGACCATCAAACAAATGCGGGCGCTGGCAGATAACGGCATTCGTTTATCGCTTGATGATTTTGGAACCGGTTATTCTTCATTAAACTATTTAAAAAAATTCCCCATCAACAAACTGAAAATCGATCAGGGTTTTGTTTTCGATATGCTCGTTGATGAGGACGATGCGGCGATTGTCGATGCAGTTATTACTTTAGCCCGGTCTCTTGGTTTGAAAACCCTTGCTGAAGGTGTCGAAACCCACGCGCATTTACTGGCATTACAGGAAAAGGGCTGTGATTTTATGCAGGGCTTTTATTTCAGCCGGCCAGTTGGCCCGGAACAATTTATCAGCCTGATAAAAAAACGCCCCTTGTCCTGAGCTTCACGCTACACTGACATAAACGGTAAAGGAGCCTCCATGCGACAACAACAAATCGATCAAATCGAAGTGCTGCTGCACTTTAACCTTGATACCACCCTGCAAGGACTGAAAATTCATCATGATGCACGGCCTGGCCTGGTCAGTGCCGCTAAGGAGCTGCATGAACTGGGACTTATCACCGAGCATGATGGCGGCTATCTAACCGATTTAGGTCATGAAGCAGCCGAACATTTGCAACTGGCGCTGCAAATAATGAAACCTGTCAGCTAAGGCGCTGATAAATCTCAAAACGGTAATCAAACTGGTTTTTGGCATCTGCACGATGACTTTCCTGTGACAGTAGTTGCCATTGTTGCCAGTTGATTTCCGGAAACCAGGTATCGCCGTCCAACATCGTTAAAACCCGGGTTAAATAGAGCTTGTCTGTTTTGGGCAACAACTGTTTATACAACGAAGCGCCGCCCATCAGCATTACCTCCGTTTCATCAGCACATAAAGCCAGAGCTTCATCTGGATTCTGAGCCCGTTCACAACCCGCTGCTGGCTGATAATCTGTTTGACTGGTAACGACAATATTACGACGTCCGGGTAAGGCACGACCGATTGATTCGTGAGTATTACGGCCCATGATTAATGGTTTACCCATTGTCGTATGTTTGAAAAATTGCAGATCAGCCGATAATCGCCATGGCAGCTGATTATCTTTACCAATCAATCTATTTTCATCCATAGCCACAATTATCGATAACATCACGAAGTCCCCGGGAAAATGCTGCAACAGCATATCAGTTATACACCGACGATCACGAAATTAAGCCTGTGACAAAAAGCTTTCCTGCAATTTTTACAACAGATAAATAAGCATGCAGATAATCGCGTTATTTTTAATATTATTAACAATTACAATAACTTAATATTTTACACTACTTTGTATAAGGTCTGTACAGGATCGGTATGTTTGCTAGCACAGAGGGGATCATAAGCTGTGGATAACTTTTGCTGTGGATAATTGTGCTATTTATCCACAAGTGTCCCATGCCGCAAAAGTAAAGTTACCCACATGGCAAAACTGTCTTAAGTTGTTCATTTACCGTCACAAAACAAATTTATCCCGCTATGCACAGGTAATAAACATTAACATCACTTAAGATCTTTCTATCTCTTAACTTATATTGATTAATGTCCTGCATCGTCAAAATCGCCATCAACACTCCAATCAGACAAACATTTGATTATTTATCAGATGAACCTGCCAGGGTTTGGCAACCAGGTATGCGAGCCAAAGTGTCATTCGGCAATAAAACCGTCGTTGGTATTGTGACTGAGATAAAAACCATTATTGAGCAGGATCGAAAATTAAAGCCGATTATTGAGCGGATTGATGATGCGGCCTGCCTTGATCATGAATTATTTGCCCTCATCCTTTGGCTCAGTCGTTATTACCATCATCCGATTGGAGATTGTTTCGCTACCGCATTACCAAAAAAAATCCGCCAGGGCGAATCATTACAAGCCACTCAGCAAACGTTCTGGCAGGTGCACAATAACCATCCAGATAAACTTGGCCAAAAACAGCAACAGATCTTTGAAGCCTTACAGCAATATCCAAAGGGTCTCAGTGAAACGGTCTTAAAAAATAAATTCGGTTCAGTCAAAAGCAGTCTGAAAGGCTTAGAAGAAAAATCTGTTGTGACTCGTTATCAGCAAGCGGATGTTGAAGTAACGCAAGAAATCACTGAAAAAAACTGGCCACTCAATGATGATCAATTAGAGATCTGCCAAAAAATTGAACAAAAAAATGATCAATTTCAGCCATTCTTACTGCATGGCATTACCGGCAGCGGCAAAACCGAAGTTTATTTAACCCTCGCGCGCGAGCAGATAAAACAAGGCAAACAGGTCCTTATCCTGATCCCTGAAATCAGTTTAAGTGGGCAGTTTGTGGAGCGATTTAAAGCAGGATTAACCGGTAGGGTCCTATTAAGTCATTCCGGCATTAACGACGGTCAGCGAAAACAAGTCTGGTGTTTGGCTAATAGCGGTCAAGCAGATGTTATTATTGGCACCCGTTCAGCAGTATTTATGCCACTGAAACGCCCAGGCCTGGTGATTATTGATGAAGAGCACGACAGCGCCTATAAACAGCAAGATGGCCTGCGATATCACGCCCGTAATATCTTGCTTATGCGAGCAAAAAACTTAAATATTCCGATAGTGTTAGGCAGTGCCACACCATCACTGGAAAGTCTGTATCAGGTCAAACAAGGCAAATATCAGTTACTGGAATTAAAAAAGCGGGCAGGTAATGCGGCATTACCGCAGGTATCTTTGATCGATATGAGTCTCGAGCCTCAGTCTGTTATTAGCCAGGGTTTACAACAAAAAATCCGGCAACATCTGCAAAAGCAGCAACAGGTTTTATTGTTTATTAATCGCCGCGGTTTTGCACCGGTGTTAATGTGTCACAGCTGTCAGTGGCAAGCCCAGTGTAAAAGCTGTGATGCCAAAATGGTCGTACATCAACAGCGGCAACAACTGTTTTGTCACCATTGTGGCTTGATTCAACGACTGCCATCACGTTGCCCCAGCTGTGATGCCGAAGACTTAAATACCCACGGCGCCGGCACGGAAAAAATTGAACAGCTATTGCAAACCATGTTTCCGGACACGCCGGTGCTGCGCATCGATCGGGACACGACACAAACGGTTAATGCATTTGATAACTTGTTCCAGCCTATCCGAGACGGTAAATCGGCTGTTTTGGTGGGCACACAAATGCTTGCCAAAGGGCATGATTTTCATAAAGTGACGCTGGTCGGCATTCTTGATGCCGATCAAGGCTTATTCAGCGCTGATTTCCGGGCCAGTGAATATTTAGCGCAGTCCATTGTGCAAGTGACCGGCAGAGCCGGACGTGGCGAAGTACAGGGTGAGGTACTGATTCAGACCCGGCAAATCAGCCATCCTTTCTGGCAGCAGGTATTGGCACAGGATTACAGCAAACTGGCTGAAGGGTTGTTAAATGAACGCATCACGATACAATTACCACCTGCCAGTTTCTGGGCGATCTGGCGTGCAGAATCACCTTTTGCAGAGCAAGCTATCACTTTTTTGCAGGAAATTTCGGATCAACTAGGCCAGCCAAATCACGTTCAAATAATGGGACCGGTACCAGCGCTAATGGAAAAACGTGCAGGCCGTTATCGCGCACAATTGGTATTTTGCAGCCAGTCTCGTAATGCATTGCATCAATTAATTGATCTGGCGATGCACAATATCAGCCGCAGCAAACTGGGCCGAAAAGTACGCTGGTCGCTGGATATCGATCCGATAGAATTATTATAAATCAGCTGGATAGGGCTACGGTGATGTTATCGCAGCTTTGATCAGTTAAAATGCCTTTTTTGATAATCATCAAACCGGAAGCCTCCTCTTTTGAAAGCACACCTGATAACGCTGCTGCAACAGACTTTAACCACGCTTCAACAGCAACAACAATTACCAGCTGATATCGATGCCAGCATCAACATCGAGCGCAGTAAAGAAAAAGCACATGGTGATTTCGCCTGTAATATCGCGATGGTGCTCGCGAAACCGGCAAAAATGAATCCGCGGCAAATTGCCACGCTGATTATTGATAATTTGCCGGCGGATAGCGTATTGGCCAAAGCTGAAATTGCCGGCCCCGGTTTTATCAATCTGTTTTTAACCGAGGCTGCCAAATTACAGGTGGTTAATGAAGTATTAGCCAAAGCAGGACAATTTGGTCTGAGTAATGCTGGCGCTGGCAAAAAAGCGCAGGTCGAGTTTGTTTCAGCTAATCCGACTGGCCCACTGCATGTGGGGCATGGACGCGGTGCAGCTTACGGCAGTGTCGTCAGCAGTTTGTTGAAAGCGGTCGGTTTTGATGTCCACCGTGAATATTACGTTAATGATGCCGGCCGGCAGATGGATATTCTGGCAACCAGTGTCTGGTTGCGTTATCTGGAATTACTGGGCGAGAACATCACTTTTCCAAGTAATGGTTATCGTGGTGACTATATCCGCGATATCGCCGCCGCGCTTGAACAAAATCATAAGCGCGCTTTTTTGCGTCCGGCTGCTGAAGTTTTTGCTGGTGTGCCTGCCGACGAACCACAAGGCGGTGATAAAGAAGCACATATTGATGGTTTAACCGAACAAGCCAAAAAGTTACTGGGTAAAGTTGATTACCGCACTGTATTTGATACCGGTCTTAATGCTATTTTGACTGATATTCGTGAAGATTTGGCAGAGTTCGGCGCAGAATATGATGAATGGTTTTCGGAGCGTTCTCTGGTCGAAAGCGGCGTTGTTGATAAGGCGATTGAAACATTGAAAGCCGCTGATATGTTGTATCAGCAAGAAGGTGCCTGGTGGTTTAAATCGACTGAATTTGGCGATGAAAAAGATCGCGTTGTCGTTCGCGACAATGGTCAGGCAACGTATTTCGCATCAGATATTGCCTATCATCTGCACAAGTACCAGCGTGGTTTTGATCATATTATTGATATCTGGGGCGCTGATCATCATGGCTATATTCCGCGGGTCAAGGCAGCGGTGCAAGCGATGCAGCAAGATGTCGGTAAGCTGAAAGTTTTATTGGTGCAATTTGCCGTGCTTTACCGTGGTAGCGAAAAAGTCGGTATGTCGACCCGTAGTGGTGAATTTGTCACGCTCCGTGAACTACGTGAAGAAGTCGGTAATGATGCGGCGCGCTTTTTTTATGTACTACGCAGCGCCGATCAGCATATGGATTTTGATCTGGAACTGGCCAAATCGCAAAGTAATGATAATCCCGTGTATTACGTGCAATATGCCCATGCCAGGGTTTGCAGTGTTTTCCGCCAGTTAGCGGAACGAAATAGTGACTGGGATCAATCGGCTGGCCTTAACAATTTGCAGTTGTTAAATACCGATCATGAACAAGCCCTGTTGACCATGCTGGCGCGTTATCCGGAGATTCTGGAATTGGCGGCCGTTAATTACACGCCGCATTTACTGGCACATTATCTGATGGATTTGGCCCGTGATTTTCATACCTACTACAACGCCTATCAGTTTATCAGTGATGATTTATCAATGACGCAAGCACGATTAACATTGATTGCAGCGGTCCGGCAGGTGATTGCGAATGGTCTGGGTTTAATGGGCGTTTCCGCGCCGCAATCGATGTAAGGGACCTGTTATGGCAGCAAAACAAAACAGTCGTAACCGTCAGCAACATCAGCGCGGCAGCATGCCTTGGGGGCCGATGCTGCTCAGTTTTGCCGTTGGCGCTTTTGTCATGTTTCTGGTGCATTTAAAAGATAATGTCCCGGCGGATGGCACCCCCAAAACGGCGCAGCAGGAAAAACCATCAGGCGGTATTGAGCCGACGTTTGATTTTTATACATTGCTACCGGAATCCGAAGAAGTCGTTACCCGGCCACAAGCATCAGAGCAGACCATTGTGACAGCACCACCTGAAGAAACGGCCGAAACCGTCACCGAGCCTGAAACCGCAGAAACTGTGGATAAACCGGTAGAAACCGCCAAGACTGAAGCCACGGAAAGCTATATGATTCAGGTGGGCTCGTTCAAAAAACTTTCGGATGCTGACGCATATCGTGCCAAACTGGCATTTCTTGGCGTAGAGTCTAAAGTTCAGACCGTTACTATTGATGATAAAGATACTTGGCATCGAGTGCAGATAGGGCCAATTGCTGGTCGCGCTCAGGCCGATGCAATGCAAAAACAATTACGTGAAAATGCCATAGATTCATTGTTATTGCGGGCCAAGCACAGTTAATTCACTGACCGTTTTTGCTTTAAGCTGCGCTGTAGCGCCCCAAGGTAGTTAAGTCTTATCCGAGGAATTGCAAAATGAATGATGCAAGTACCGCCACAACCTGGCAGGAAGTCGCCAGTCCATTTTGTGGTATTGCCGCAGATGATCTGGTTATTGAAGCCAAAGGCAATCAAATAAAAGTGCTGGAAAATGGCGATACCATTAATACGCCGGCGTTTGAAACTCCCCTTGGTGATACCCAGCCGCGGATTCAGGGAAAAGAAGTCACCCTTGAACAGGCGGTATCGCATATTGCCGAACATTTACGCACTGCCAGACAGCCTTTGATTGGTGGTCTGGGTACCGATCTAAATGGTGCCCGTGCAGCAATGGCGTTGGCTGATAAAAGCGGCGCCTCCATTGACAGTCAATTTTCGCCGGCGGCCTTTCGTAATATTCTGGTGTTGCAAGATACCGGGTATATGACCACCACATTGACCGAAGCGAGAAACCGGGCTGATGTCATTGTCTTGGTGGGGAGTGACATTGAAAGTAGCTTTCCACGTTTTTTTGAGCGCGTGGTCTGGCCGGCGGAATCAATGTTTGATGTCGACTTAGCGCAGCGAAAAGTTATCTATCTGGGGACAAAACCATCAGCGGATATGTCAACGTCGCCGGATGGTAGGAAAGCACAGGTTTTAGAATGTGATAATGCTGATTTACCTGAAGTATTGTCGGTATTAAGGGCATTGATTAATAATAAAACGGTCCAGGCGGAATCGGTTGGTGGTATCAAGGTCAGCGATTTACAGCAACTAACAGACACCCTGAAAGCCGCTGAATATTCGGTCTTTACTTGGTCTGGTACGCAGCTTAACTACGATCATGCTGAAGCCAGTATTCAGATGCTCTGTGAAGCCATCAAAGATCTCAATAAAGATACCCGAAGTAGTGGTCTGCCATTAGGTGGCAAACAAGGTGATACCACCGTTAACGCGGTAGCTTCGTGGCAAAGTGGTTATCCGATGCGCAGCAGTTTTCAGCGCGGGTATCCTGAATATGATCCGTTTATTTTTGACAGCCGGCGGATGCTGGCTGAAAACGAAGCTGATCTGCTGATCTGGGTTAATGCCTACGATGTAAAAGGAACACCACCTGACAATAAGGCAACATCGTTTGTTTTGGGTCGCAGTGGCATGCAGTTTGAAACCGAGCCGGATGTGTTTATTCCGGTGGGTGTACCCGGTATCGATCATGTTGGCCGTACTTTCCGATGTGACAGTGTGGTCTCAATGCCTTTGAAAAAATTACGCGACAGCGGCTTACCGAGTGTGTTTGATGTGCTCAGTGCGGTCGAACAGGCCCTGTAGGAGACAATATGCTTTTAAAACTAACCGGGGGTCGGATTTACGATCCGGCACATAATCAAGAAAACGTGGTTCGGGATATTTATATCCGTGATGGCCGTATCGTTGAAAAGCCGGCCGATGGCCGTGTTGATCAGGAAATTGACGTCCGTGACAAAGTTATTATGTCCGGCGCCATTGATATGCATACCCATATCGGCGGGGGCAAGGTCAATATTGCCCGCACCATGTTGCCAGAAGATCATGCTGAAGAAGTTTATGCGCGTACCGAATTACTGCGCAGTGGTACCGGCCATGCAGCGCCGAGTACGTTAACCACCGGTTATCGTTACGCTGAAATGGGCTATACCGCTGGTTTCGAGCCGGCAGTATTGCCGATTAATGCGCGTCAGGCACATATGGAAATGCATGACACGCCGATTATCGATAAAGGCGGTTATGTCATGCTGGGCAGTGATGATTTTCTGCTGCGGATGATGGCTGCCAATGCTGATCAGGAAGCCATTAACAACTACGTTGCCTGGACCATTAATCACGCTCAGGCGGTGGGCCTGAAAGTCGTTAACCCGGGTGGTATCAGCGCCTTTAAATTTAATCAGCGCAAGCTGGATCTGGATGAAAAAAACCAATTCTATGGCGTGACACCACGCGATATTCTGCACCGGTTGTCCACAGCGGTTAAAGAAATCGGTGTGCCACATCCGTTACATGTTCATGGTTGCAATCTCGGTGTGCCGGGCAATATGCAAACCACGCTGGATACGATTCAGGGCGCTGAAGGGTTGCCGATGCATTTAACCCACATCCAGTTCCATAGCTATGGCACAGAAGGTGATTTTAAATTTTCATCCGGCGCCGCTGAGATAGCAGAAGCGATTAACAAACATAAAAACATCACTGTCGATGTGGGTCAGATTTTGTTTGGCCAAACAGTCACAGCATCGGGTGACAATATGCGCCAGTTTGCCGGTGCGCCGCATTCACACCC
>JAWWAG010000078.1:0-8948 GCA_033721795.1 Methylophaga sp.
TAAGGAAGAAGAAATTACCAAAGGCATTATGGAGCTTACCGGAGAAGAAAAAGCCAAAAACGGCAACGTGAAGATGCTGACTTCTTGTCCTGCTTGCCAGCAGGGCTTGTCTCGTTACACTGAAGATACCGGTATAGAGACAGACTATATCGTCGTGGAAGTGGCTAAACATGTGCTTGGTGACAACTGGCACACCCGGTTTATCGACAATGCCAAAGCCGGGGGTATTGAGCGGGTTCTGCTGTAAGAAATGTGGGCAGCTGTTTCGACGGCTGCCCGTTTTTTATTTACGGCTTAACGGTTCACCCGCAAAGCTGATGCCATCCCAGCCGTGCTTCATAAAGTGGCGGATATTTTGATGATCATCGCCTTTCGGATTCAGTAGCACATCTTTTCGGTAATAATCACCAAAGCAGGCCAGCGTGTGGGCTTCATTGAGATCCTGATGTAACCCAAAAGCAAAAATTTTGCATGAGCCATTGTTTTGCCCGGCCTGATTTTCTAACCCTGCATTTTTGAAAGCGGTGGGCGTGAAATTATAATTGTCATCAATGACCGCAATCGTATCGGCAAAACTGATTTGCGACGGCGTGTCATTCAATGTGGCAAGAAAAGTCGCTAAGTCCATCAAAAAAACTCCCAAAAATTAACTAAAAAACCGGGTAAATTCACTGACCATGATGCGATCAGTTCGGTATTGATTGACGGCTGCCGCAGTGTCTTCATAGCCTAATGCCAGACCGCAAACCAATTGACAGTCCGTTGGATAACCCAGCTGTGTTTTAACAATATCAGGGTATTCGGCCAATGCTGCTTGCGGACAAGTTGCCAGACCTTTTTCAGTGGCCGCCAGCATCAGTGTTTGTAAAAACAGGCCCAAATCTAAATAAGACCCAGTTTGCATGGTGCCATCTATAAAAAACAACAGCATCACCGGCGCATCAAAAGCCCGGTAATTCTCTGCCCATTGCGCTTTTTGTGCTGCTTTGTCACCACGGGTAATCTGCAAACTTTGGTACAACTGCAAACCACAAGCCCGGCGGCGCTCTGTGTAAGGTGTTTGCCACTCAGTAGGATAATAATTGTAATCGGGATGGGATGCTGCGCCGCTTAAAAAAGCCTGTTGTATGGCTTCTGCCAGTTGTAGTTTGGCATCTCCCGTCAATACAGCAACTTGCCACGGCTGGGTGTTGGCACCGGACGGCGCCAGTCTTGCCGTATCCAGTAAATCCTCAATATCTGCTGTCGCCACCGGTTTATCCAGAAACGCACGCGTGCTATGCCGTGCTTGCATCAACGTTTTAATCATCATATTTGGGCTCTGCCTCTTTAAGATGCAGTACAAAGCCTATCATGATGATGGCCAGCGTCATCAGTGCCAATTGATATTGCCAGCGGCCCCAAAGCAGACCAATCGAGAAACTAAACGCAATCACCAGCATGGCCACGGCCTGATACTTGGTCGTTCGGCGGACGGTTTTGGTCTGATCCCATTGTTTCAACGGTGGACCAATCCAGCGATTATTGAGCAGTACTTTATGAAAGCGTGGTGATGTCTCGGCAAAACAGGCCAACGCCAGAATCATAAACGGAGTGGTTGGTACCACCGGCAGCAATGCACCTATCAAACCGAGAATGACGCACAGCCAGCCGCAGCAAAAAATAAAATAGTGTCTTATTTTGGCCTGCATGCGCTTAATCCGACTTTTAAAAAAATGTTAACGGCGCTGCCTGCTTATTGGTGCGCTTGTTAGTTTAAAACAGGCCGCATTATACCCTGACAGGGGTGAAGAATTGATCGGGCCAATATCAGTTATTATGTTTGATAGTGCACAATCGTTGTATTGAACAAGTAAACACGGTTTAATCCAACTATAGAAAAACATGACAGACGAGGGCCGGTATGGCACTAGCGATAAAAGGGCGAGGCTTGCGAATTTCGATACGTGCCACCGTGATCGCCGGCTTTATGATTTCCAGTTTGCTGATTGCCAGTGTGGCGATTGGTTTACAGTATTTTTTCAATAAAACACTGGCCACTGAAGCAACCGCAGACGTTTACCAGCAAACGGCGACCAGTACCCGTGATTATATTGCGGCAGTTGATAGCCGTGCGACAGCTGCCACACGCATCATCGCCCAGTTTCCGGGATTGTTGAATGGCAAAAAGATCTCTTCTGATACTCGGCGCTTATTTGCTGAAGTCATGCAGCGTAACCAGATGTTTTATGCCATTTATGTCGGTCACCAGGACGGTGATTTTTATGAGCTGGTCAACCTTGAAGCAGATGATAATTTACGGGAACAACTACGTGCGACAGCTGAAGATCGGTGGGTAACTATTACAGTCAGCGGACGCGGAGATAGCCGGATCCGTCGTTTTGAATACTTCGATGCCGGGTTTAACTTGCGTGACAGCCGGCAACACCCAACAGATTACAATGCTGGTAATCGTCAATGGTTTACCAAAGCCACAGAGGGAGAAGTTTTTAAAACTGAGCCATATTTATTTCAACATATTCAATCACCCGGTCAGACATACTCCACCAAAATTCCGGATAGTAATGCAGTTTTGGCGATTGATATTGCCTTGTCATCATTATCTGATTTTTTCCAGAGTCAGAATCTGGGCGCAGATAGTGAAATTTATTTGTACCAGAAAAGTGGAGAAATCATTGCTTCTAATCAGCAGGTGGAAAGCGGTAAGCGTCTGCCACCGGCCCCAGCACTAACGCTCACTGATGCGCAGCAAAAGCTTATTAAGGCCAATAAATATTTGCTGGTATCCAATGAGACTGACTGGCCACCGGTGAATTTTGCAGTAGCAGGACAGCCCTATGGTTATGCCATTGATGTGATGAATTATATTGCGGAAATGACCGGGCTCGAGCTGCGTTATCTGAATGGTCTGAACTGGCAGGAAATGGCGGCAATGTTTATCGATGGTGAGTTGGATGTGATTCAGCCAGTTTACGATAACCAATATCGTCGGGCGTTGGGGCAAATGACAGACGCTTTTATTGAATTACCCTATGGCGTAGTCACCCGTGATGATATTGAAATAACCAGTCTGTCTGATTTACAGGGCAAAACGGTCGCCATTCCCGAAGGATGGTCTCTGATTGCTAATCTGCGTGAAACATTTCCGGAAATCAATATCCTCGAAGTGGAGTCCGTTCGTCAGGTAATGACGGCCGTTCGGGATGGTCAGGCCGATGCCGGAATGGACAGTGCAGCCATTTTGCAATACACCGCCGAGCAGTATTTTTTTGCTGATTTAACGGTCCATCGTGATATTGATATTGCCGCCGACAAGAAATTACCGACCAGCCTGCATTTTTTAATCAATCGTGATAAAGCTGCGCTGGCAGAAATTTTTAATCTGGCACTTGCTAATTTAGGTGAAGAGCAGCTTCAGGCACTGGCCGACAAATGGCTGGCGGCTGACGGCAGTGGTCTCACAGCCGGCGCTGTACCCTATCCTGAATTATTGGATGAAGATATCTATCTGAGCCACAAAACACTGCAGACCTTACAGTTAAACGGCGAAGACTATTTTGTCTATATTCAGCGGATGACTGACAGCGCTGAAGAAAACGAATTTTTTACAATTATCACGCCGGTTGCCAGCGTGTTGGCACCGGCACTGGATAAAGTACAAAAATCCATCTGGATAACGGCGGCAATTTTGCTGTTGTTGTTGCCGGTGAGCTGGTTATTCGCTTCACCGATTGTTAAAGCGGTGCGTAACCTGGCATTAGACAGCGAACGTATTAAACAGCGTCGTTTTAACGAAGTCGAGCAAGTACGAAGTAATATCGTCGAAATCAGTGATCTGGCGACATCGATGATGGGTATGTCCCATTCCATTGAAGAACATGAAAAATCTCAGGAAGCGCTGATGGAAGCGTTTATTGAGTTAATTGCTCAGGCGATCGACCATAAGTCACCGTATACGGCAGGTCATTGCGCAAGGGTACCGGAACTGGCCTTTATGCTTGCCGAAAAAGCTGAACAAACCCATGAAGCGCCATTCAACAGTTTCCGTTTTCGTAATGAAAAGGAATGGCGAGAATTCCGTATCGGTGCCTGGCTGCATGACTGCGGCAAAATCACCACACCCGAACATATTGTCGATAAAGGCACTAAGCTTGAAACAATTTATAACCGCATTCACGAAATTCGAATGCGTTTTGAAGTTTTATTACGTGATGCTGAAATCACCTATTTAAAACGATGTGCCACCGAGCCTGCCAAGCAAGCTGAATTCCGTGCTGAATTTGAGGCATTGCAGCAACAATTCCAAGTCGATTTTGCCTTTATTGCACATTGTAATATTGGCAGTGAATCGATGGATGATGCGCAAATTGAGCGCTTGCACTCGCTGGCCAGGATAACCTGGCTTCGTCATTTTGATGACCGTCTTGGTCTGTCACCGGTAGAAGAAGATCGCTGTGTTGGCGAACCGACCGCTTTGCCGGCGACAGAGTATCTGCTGGCCGATAAAGTCGAACACATCATTGCCCATCAACACAGTATTGAATTTGATCCAAAACTCGGCATCAAGATGCAAGTACCCGAGCATCTCTATAATCTTGGAGAACTGCATAATCTGACGGTCCGTGCCGGCACACTGTCGCCCGAAGATCGCTTCAAGATCAACGAGCATATTATCAGCACCATTCAAATGCTGGAAAATCTGCCGTTTCCACCTGAGCTGGCTAAAGTACCGCGCTATGCTTCAACACATCATGAAACGATGATTGGTACTGGTTATCCGCGTGGGCTGAGTGCTGAGCACTTGTCGATTCCGGAGCGAATCATGGTGCTGGCAGATATTTTTGAAGCGTTAACCGCTGCAGATCGTCCCTATAAAAAGGCCAAACCCGTCAGTGTCGCGGTCGATATTCTGCACAAAATGGTTGAACGCCAACATGTGGACAGGGATGTTTTTGAGCTGTTTTTACGCAGTGGTGTTTACCTTCAATATGCCCAACGCTTTTTGCCATCAGAGCAAATTGACGAGGTTGATATTTCACAGTATTTAAGCAGCTAACCGGCATAAACGTATAATAGCCATCGATTACTTTTCATAGGTTGAGGCATGGCAATTCAATGGTTTCCCGGTCATATGCACAAAGCTGGACTGGAGATAAAAAAAATACTGCCGGAAATTGATCTGGTCATTGAAGTGCTCGATGCCCGCATACCGTTCAGCAGTGCGAATCCAATGCTCAGCAAGCTGCGAGGCGATAAACCCTGTATTAAACTGCTCAACAAAACCGAGCTCGCCGATCCGGTACTTACGCAAATATGGCAGTCGTACCTGGAACAAGAGCAGGGTGTAAAAACTTTGGCAATCAGTGCTCAGCAGCATGATTGCCGGCAGATGATTCTGCAACTGGTGATGCAGATGTTGCCGGAGAAGGCCCGCAGTGTTCAGAAAATTCAGGCGATGATTATGGGGATTCCCAATGTCGGTAAATCGACATTGATAAACACGCTGGCCGGTCGGCAAATCGCCAAAACCGGTAATGAGCCGGCCATCACCAAAATGCAGCAACGCATCAAGATTGACGATGTCATGGTGTTGCATGATACCCCCGGCATGCTCTGGGGGAATCTGGAAAATCCGGGTACCGGTTATCGTTTGGCAATCACGGGTGCGATTAAAGAAACCGCTTTTGAAAACCAGGATATTGCCCTCTATGCTGCGGCTTATTTAATGAAGCAATATCCTGAAACCTTGAAAGCTCGTTTTAATCTGTCGCAACTGGCAGCCAATGAGACCGAGCAACTTGCTGAAATGGCGGTCAAACGCGGGTGTTTACGTGCTGGCGGCGTGGCCGATTTAGAGCGTGTCAGTAAAATTATGCTGACAGAATTACGTGCCGGAAAACTCGGACCGATAACATTGGAAACACCAGAAATGATGCAACAGGAACTGGTGATACTGGAACAAATCCGCGCCGAAAAAGCTGAAAAAAAAGCCAGGCGGAAACAAAAAAATCGCACTAATGGGAGCTGAACTTGCTTACTGACCACTAGTCTATCCAATACAGATACTTTTGAGGATGCATCCAATGAAATTCATAACCGTCATAATGTTAGTCCTGCTCAGTGGCTGTGCTGCCATGAATCCTTCTATCGAAAACCCACCGGCGCGGGATCTGCAATATGCACAGGTGTTACCGAATCTTAACCAATATGTGGGCGAAGTAGTGCGGTGGGCTGGCGTGGTGGCTGATGTCAGTAACCTCGAAAATCAGTCAGAACTGACGCTGGTGCAGTTTCCGGTGACCCGATATGGCAAACCTATCACCACCGCAAATAGTGCCGGACGTTTTATTGTGCAAAGTGCCAGTTTTCTGGATCCATTGATTTATCAAAAGGGTGCCTTGGTGACGGTCGTTGGCACATTAAGCGGTGAGCAAATCCGCACAGTTGATCAAAAATCTTTGCGTATGCCAGTGGTCACCATGACCGAGAGCCAGGTTTGGCCTGAGCAATATGCAGATCGTAAACGGCCTTATAATCCAAAACATGATTGGCCATTTCGTGGTTATGGCTACTATGGCACCGGTTCTTATTCTCCCTGAAACCAGTCATGTTACAATTGCTCATATATCTAAATGAAAACGATTTGCATTTAGATTAACTAATATTTATACTGCATCTCAGCTGATTGCTGACCGTTGAGGTGACGCCCGATGCAGTTCAATGAATCTACTTCTGATCGCCAGATTATTCATCTGGCGTTTCGCCAAGAGCGGCTGGAAATGCTGATCCGTCAGGGTAAATTGCACGCCACCGATTTCAATTGTCTCGATTCTTCTTCCAAACGAAGTGTATGGAGCATGTTGCTGGCCGCTGCCGCCAGCCGCTTGAAAAATCAATGATGAATAATCCCCAACAAGACAACTGGGCCGCCCAGTTATTGCTCAGCGCCAATGCCCAGTTAGAAAATCATTACCGGCAACAGGCGAGTGCCTGTTTGGCACTGCAAATTGCGCGCAATTATCGTTTGCTGACCGAGCAAGATGAACATCCCTTAAAACAACAACTCTGGCAATCGCTGGCGAAACGCTGGTGGCTGAGTTATCAGTTGCATCGTGGACGTATCGCCCGATGTGATGTCAGTGACCTTTTATAACAGGAGTAATTTATGCAAAAGACTAATAGCTGCCAGCCGGAAACTATTTTCAGTTCACCGGGCTGTGATATTCAATTTTGCCCGGATTGCCAGATGATTCATATAAACATGGGCGCTTTAACGCTGCGAATGACTGAGCAACAGTTTGCCAACTATGCCATTGATATCAGCAAAGCCATGTTTCATATGCGGCAACGAGAATCAGGTCATAACAGTATGCGGGTAATGATGTAATAAAATATTAACCTTACTTAACAATCTATATTGTAATGATAATAGTTAGCATTTAGAATATCCGTTTTTCACGTTCTGACAGGCCCATTCTAATGACTCAGAAAAAACTCCTCGCCGTAATGACCGCTGCGGCTATCAGCAGTTTCTCCATACAGGCAATTGCCGTAGATGATGTTAAAAGCTTAGATGCATTCACCGTCATTGGCAGTGGTGAAGCCGCTCGTAATTTGCCGGGTTCTGCTGCTTTTATCGATAATGAACAGCTCAACACAGAAGCCACCACGGATATTCATCAGGTTTTAAAAACGGTACCGGGTGTGTATGTTCGTGAAGAAGATGGTCTGGGTTTACGCCCTAACATCGGTATTCGTGCTGCGGCGCCAGAGCGTAGCCAAAATATTACTTTGATGGAAGATGGTGTGTTGATTGCACCAGCCCCATATTCAAACCCGGCTGCCTATTATTTCCCAACGGCGATGCGCTTACATTCAATTGAAGTGCTGAAAGGCGCGCCATTATTGCGTTATGGTCCGCAAACAATTGGTGGTGTAGTCAATCTGGTATCGACCCCCATTCCTGAAGAGCATTCGGGCCGCGCCATGTTAATGCTCAGTGACGAAGGTTCGTTTGATACCCATGCTTATTATGGCGGTAAAGAAGGCGGTTTTGGTTACTTGCTCGAAACCGTACAGCGTAATAATGAAGGTTTCAAAGATATTGATCGCAGCAGTCAGGACAGTGGTTTTGAGATCCAGGACTATGTCGGTAAATTGTCGTGGGAAGATGAGCGTAATGAAGTGCTGTTTAAATTTCAGCGTTCCTTTGAAGACTCAAATGAAACCTATGCAGGTTTAACCGATGCCGATTTCAGCCGTGATGAAAATCGTCGTTATGGCCTGACTGAAATCGACAATATGGATAATGACCATACCGGTGTCAATCTCAGCCATACTTTTAAATGGACCGATACCTTCAGCTCCAATGTGACTTTGTATCACAATGAATTCCAACGTAACTGGTTCAAGTGGGACGGTGAATATCGCCAAGATCCAAGTGATCCTGAGTCTTACACAGATGCACTTCCAGCTGCCAACTCTGGAGATGCACAAGCTCAAGGAATTCTTGATGGCTCTGTTGATAGTCAGAGTTTGCGTTACAAAAACAATAACCGTTCATACGACTCATATGGTGCACAGCTGAATTTCAACTGGTTACTGGGCGCGCATGATCTGAATTTTGGTGTTCGTCAACACTTCGATGAAACGGATCGCTTCCAGCCAGTAGAAACTTATGATCAGATCGATGGCCGTTTAGTTTTTCGCGGTACCAATGCCGACAGCGTTAGCGGTGGTGATAACCGTTTGGAAGAAGCACAGGCATTAAGCATGTGGATTACGGATAACTTCCAGGTTACAGACAAATTACTGGTTAATCTTGCCTTAAGAATGGAAGATGTTGAAAGTAAAGCAAGACGCTATGGTCAGCCAGAACGTACTACAGTAACCAATAAAGTTGAAAACGATTATCGTGAGTTTTTGCCTGGTATTTCAGCAACCTATGA
>JAWWAG010000079.1:0-8763 GCA_033721795.1 Methylophaga sp.
CCCGGAAACTCAAGCATTTCCCCGGACATGACATCGGCAAGACCATGAATACGCACAATACCGTCTGTTACACCAACTACGGTGCCTTCGGTACGTGCTTCAGTTGCCCCGTCAAAGCTTTCAATACGCTTTTTGATCAGGTCACTGATTTCTGCTGAATTCAGTTGCATCTCTGTTTCCTCTTTAACGGGCCGATTAGCGAATCGCGTTGGCCAGTCTGTTCAATTTACCTAAGGCAGATCCATCGATAACCAGATCACCTGCCCGAATGATTGCGCCGCCCAGCAGGCTCTCATCGACTTGCTCAGTCAACGTCACCTCTTTGCCCAGACGCTTTTTCAAAGCGGCTGCGATATTGGTTTTTTGCGCATCGGTCAGGGCACGGGCCGTGACCACTTCAGCGGTCATCATTTGCTCGGCTTCGGCACGCAATTGCTCGTATAGTGTGGCAATTTCCGGTAACAGCAGTAACCGGTTGTTTTCGGCTAACAGCAACAGAAAATTGCGTGCATCGGCGGATAAGTCACCCACCACATCACCGAGCAGATTGACAGCCTGTTCGTCGCTGACCGCAGGATTGGTCAGAATGGTCTGCACCTCGTGGTTATCCGCACATTGTGCAGCCACTTGCAGCAGTTCAGACCAGGCCTGCAAATCGTCCTTTTCCTGTGCCAGCGAAAAGACTGCAGCAGCGTAGGGACGTGCGATGGTTGTTACTTCTGCCATCCTGTGATTCCTCTAGATTTGGCTGACCAATTCATCAAGCAGCTTGGTATGTGCTTTATCATCGATTTCACGGCCGAGAATTTTTTCGGCACCCGCCAATGCGACGGCTGATACCTGGCTTCTCAACTCGTCACGCACACGGTTGGCTTCCTGATCAATTTCTGCACGGGCAGAAGTCAGAATACGCTCACCTTCAGTACGGGCATTGGTTTTTGCTTCATCAACAATTTCGTTACCACGGCGCTGAGCTTGTGAAACGATTTCGCTTGCCTGATTTTTGGCTTCATGAATCACTTGCTGGGCACGTTTTTCGGCCAGTTCCTGTTCATGACGACCACGTTCGGCGGCAGCCAAACCATCGGCAATTTTCTTTTTGCGCTCTTCCAACGCTTGCATGATGGGAGGCCATACATACTTCATGCAAAACGCGACAAACACCGCGAATGCAATCAACTGGCCAATCAAGGTTGCATTGATATTCATGCTAATACCTCTCTGTTATCGCAAATGGGGTTCAAAAAATTCCTTAACCCGCAACCGCGAACAGAACGTACATTGCCAAACCGACAGCGATCATAGGTACCGCATCAACCAGACCGGCAACCAAGAAGAACTGTGTACGCAGCATTGGCACTAATTCAGGTTGACGAGCAGCAGCTTCCAGAAAACGACCACCCAGCATACCAACGCCGATAGCTGCGCCCAGTGCGCCCAAACCAATCATCAGAGCACCTGCGATGTAAACTAAACCCATATCCATTTTTACTCTCCTACGACAAAATTAAAGAAACCAACAAAGTTTGAAAATAATAAAAACCCAAGATGTTACTAATGTGGCGCTTCGATGCCATGATCTTGATGCGCCATATCTATATACACTACGGTCAGCACCATAAAGATGAATGCCTGCAAAGTGATAATCAGAATATGGAAAATTGCCCAACCGACTTGTAACAAACCGGCAAATGAACCCAGAAGGATGCCGGCACCGTACATGGTGGCAATCAGAATGAACACCATTTCACCCGCATACATGTTACCGAACAACCGTAATGCCAGAGAGAACGGCTTGGCAATCAGCGTGACCGTTTCCAGAACAAAGTTGATAGGCAGCGCCCATTTACCGAAAGGCTGCAGGGTCAGTTCGCTGATGAAACCGCCAGCGCCTTTGATCTTGAAGCTGTAATAGAGCATTAATAAGAAGACAAACAACGCCATACCTAATGTGGCATTAGGGTCAGTTGTTGGCACAATTTTAAAGAATACATCATGTGGATCAACGCCAAACGCCCAAGAAGAGCCATACATCACGGCCATCGGGATTAAATCGACTGGAATTAAATCCATCAGGTTCATCAAAAACACCCAGACAAAAATCGTCAGTGCCAATGGTGCCACCAGATTATTTTTACCGCCGGAGAAAGAACCTCGGACGGTGTCATCGATAAACTCGATAATCATTTCAGCGAAATTTTGCACGCCAGTCGGAATACCCGCTGAGGCTTTTATGGCGACGCTGCGGAAAAACCACATCATGAGCGCGCCCAGTAAAATCGACATAAACATCGTGTCGACATTGATAGACCAGAACCCCATATTGGCAGCTTCGCCGGATGACATGGCCAAACCCCATTCACCGGTTGGCGTCCAAACGCCAGGATCGGTTTCAACTTGTTTTTGACCGAACGTCAGGTTCTGAAGGTGATGCTTGATATATTCTGATGTAGTTATCTGTTCACTAGCCATGTCTGGATTCAAGTCCGGTTCGTATATCCCAAAAACAACATCAGTTGTGTCAGCGCAAAGCCAATCAGCAAGGGCAACGGCGCCAGCGCCAAAACCGCAAAACCGATGGCAAACAACGCTAAGCTACTAAGCCAGCGTTCAACGACACATCTGTATGCTTTACTTAAGTTTTTCTCGGCATCGGCTCGTGCAGAATAAGCTGCACGGTGCAAATGCCATTTCATTAGCAAAGTATTGAATACCGCTATACCAGCCCCATAAAAGAGCGCGGTAGCGATAGCCATTCCCTGCCAAATAAATCCAATCAAGGTTATCAATACCAGCATTACACATTGCCAACGCAACACGTAGTTGACTGGCTGTGCTCGGACTAATCGATCCATCGGCGCCTGCTGGATTTTGTTTTGCATAAAGCAAATCGCGACATTATAGAGAGATGCCACTTACGGGGTCAACGCATTCCAAGCCTTACTTTATTCTTGACAGTAATTTTTTCAATTCTGTGACATTGCTGTACTGAATAACCACGCGGCCTTTGCCACTGCTCAGGTGCTTTACACTGGCCTGCTGACCGAGTTTTTCATGGAGCTGTTCGGTCAGCTCGGAGACTTCTGCTTGCGCACGAGCCAATTGTTTATCGGACGATTTACTGGGTTTTAACAAACGCCGAACCAACTGCTCGGTCTCGCGAACCGACAGACCTTTTTCCACTACTTGCTGTGCAGCTTCGGCCTGAGGCTCACCTTCAATTGCCAATAATGCGCGGGCATGGCCCATTTCCAGATCGCAGTTTTCCACCAGCCGTTTGACCGAATCATGTAAATTGCGCAACCGCAGTAAATTGGTTACAGCGGCACGAGATTTACCCACCGCTTCTGCCGCCTGCTGATGTGTCATTTCGAATTCTTCGCGCAAGCGATGCAAGGCATTCGCTTCTTCCATCGGATTAAGATTTTCCCGCTGGATATTTTCAATCAGGGCCATCGCAATGGCGCTACGATCGGAAACATCTTTAACCAGCACCGGTACGGTAGACAATCCGGCTAAACGCGATGCCCGCCAGCGACGTTCGCCGGCGATAATTTCATAACGGCCTTCTCCGACCGGTCTGACCACTATCGGCTGGACCAGCCCCTGAGCACGAATCGAGTCTGCCAGTTCTTCCAGCGACTCCTGCGACATATCAATGCGTGGCTGATATTTCCCCGGCTGAATTTGATCGAGCGCGAAATGTTGCAGACTGTCATTACTGACATCTGTCCCAGTTTGCTGCACATCGGCCAGTAAAGCGTCGAGTCCGCGCCCTAAACCTCGTTTTTTTGTTGCCATCTGAATTATCCGCCTACTGCTTCAGTTGCTTTTTTATCACGGCGCATCAGTTCGCTGGCCAGTGCCATATAGGCAATCGAACCGCGGGATGCCCGATCATAATTTAACACAGGCAGGCCGTGGCTGGGCGCTTCAGCAAGACGCACATTGCGAGGGATAATGGAGTGAAACACTTTGCCCTGAAAATGGTTGATCAACTGACGCGAGACCTGATTGGCCAGATTATTACGCGCATCAAACATGGTACGTAGCAGACCGGTGACTTCCAGCATCGGATTGGCCCGCTGTTTAACCCGCTCGATCGTTTTCAGCAATGAAGACAAGCCTTCCAGTGCGTAATATTCGCATTGAATCGGGATCAATACGCCTTTCGCAGCTACCAGCGCATTTACGGTCAGCATGCTCAATGAGGGGGGGCAATCAATCAAAATAAAATCGTATTTTTCACGACTTGATTCCAGCGCCAAACGCAGCCGGTGTTCGCGTAAATTGATATCTAACAACTGCACTTCCGCAGCGGTTAAATCGGTATTGGCTGGCATCACGTCAAAGCCCAAATCATCGGGCCGGACGATAGCATCGACGGCTTTGCTTTCAGCCATGATGACTTCGTAACTGCTGCTTTGCAGCTGCTCTTTATCGATACCACAGCCCGTTGTGGCATTACCCTGCGGATCCAGATCAATCAGCAATACCTTTTTGCCATAATCGGCCAGTGATGCCGCCAGATTAACCGTCGATGTGGTTTTACCAACCCCACCTTTCTGGTTGGTCACTGCATAGATATTGCCCATGCTGTCCCTAGTCCTTGATCAGAGTTACCAAATGCCTTTGCCCTTCACAAAAAGGCACATTGATTGCGGTGACTGCCTGTAATGAAAATCCCGGCGCCGCCTGCTGCAGTTCCTGCTCTGGATAAACGCCCTTCATTAAAATCAGCTTGCCGGCATCATCGCAGTGTCGGCCGGCTAAATCAATAATGTCACCGACACTGGCAAAAGCTCGCGCCGTGATAATAGCAAACTTTGGCAATTCGACTTGTTCGACCCGACCATGCACGACGGTGATATTTTCCAGCTTCAACTCGGCTTTCACCTGCTGCAGAAAGCGGGTTTTTTTGGCGTTACTATCAAGCAGCGTTACCGCCATTTGCGGCCGACATATTGCCATCGGGATCCCCGGTAAACCCGCGCCGGTGCCAACATCCAGTAAATTTTCTGCATCCAGATACGGTAATAAAGCCAAACTATCGAGCACATTTTTACTGAGCATTTGTGCCGGTTCACGCAGTGCAGTCAGGTTATACACCTTATTCCACTTAGTCAGTAACGCCAGATAGTCTAATAGTTGCTGGGTTTGTTGTCCGGTAAGCGCCAAACCTAGCTCGGCGCAGCCCGCTTCGAGCTGCGCCCTTAGATCAACCGCCATTAGCTGGCCTGACTCAGGCCGGTACGTTTTAAATGCACAAGTAACAAAGACACGGCGGCTGGTGTAACGCCGGAAATCCGCGCCGCCTGACCCAAGCTTTGTGGCTTGGCGTTTTGCAATTTCTCACGTACTTCATTAGATAGGCCACGCACGTTACTGTAATCCAAATCGCTGGGCAGATTCGTGTTTTCATGGCGTTGTAATTTATCGATTTCAGTTTTTTGACGATCGATATAACCCGCATATTTGGTGTTGATCACCACTTGTTCAGAGACTTCTTCGCTGACTTGGCTGGTCTCGCCAAGTAAGTCCATTAAGGTGGTGTAATCGATATTGGGCCGGCGCAGTAATTCCAGGGCGGTGGTACTTTTGCTCAGCGGCTCACCAAGCATTTTGGTGACATGCGCCTGATCGACTTTTTCTGGTGCCAGCTTGCTGGTGCGAAGACGGGTAAATTCGGCTTCAACCGCTTCTTGTTTGGCAGCGTAAGCGGCCCAGCGTTCGTCATTAACGATGCCTAATTCACGGCCAATCGGTGTCAGACGTTTATCGGCATTATCTTCACGTAACATCAGCCGGTATTCAGCGCGGCTGGTAAACATCCGGTATGGCTCTTTGGTGCCAGAGGTAATTAAATCATCAATCAGCACACCCATGTATGCTTCATCGCGGCGTGGATACCACTGTTCTTTGCCTTGTGCTTGCAGGCCGGCATTTAATCCGGCAATCAGTCCCTGTGCGCCCGCTTCTTCATAACCCGTGGTGCCATTAATCTGGCCGGCAAAAAACAGCCCCGGCATATGCTTGGTTTCCAGCCAGGGATTCAGATCCCGCGGATCAAAAAAGTCATATTCGATGGCGTAACCGGGTCGGGTGATATGGGCGTTTTCGAGACCTTTCATGGAACGAACGATTTCATACTGCACATCAAATGGCAGACTGGTTGAAATACCGTTTGGATACACTTCATTGCAATCCAGACCTTCCGGTTCCAGGAAAATCTGATGCGCATTTCGGTCTGCAAAGCGCACTACTTTATCTTCAATTGACGGACAGTAGCGCGGGCCGATCCCTTCGATTTCGCCGCTGTACATCGGCGAGCGATCCAGATTATTACGAATAACCTCATGGGTTTTTTCGTTGGTATGGGTGATATAACAGGAAATCTGGGCCGGATGATCGTCACGTTTGCCCAGAAATGAAAACACTGGTGTCGGCATATCGCCGGGTTGCTCTGTCAGATCTGTAAAATCAATGCTGCTAATGGCAATGCGTGGCGGTGTACCGGTTTTTAAACGATCAACCCGGAATGGTAATGCACGTAAACGCTCGGCGAGTTTAATCGACGCCGGATCACCCGCGCGACCACCCTGGTGGCGTTGCAAGCCAATATGAATAACGCCGCCTAAAAAAGTACCCACTGTCAGCACGACGGTTTTGGCACCAAAGCGCAAACCAGATTGGGTTACTACGCCAGCAACCCGATTGTTTTCAACGATCAAGTCGTCAACGGCTTGCTGAAATAAATAGAGATTGGGCTGGTTTTCCAGAATCTGGCGGATAGCAGCTTTATAGCGAATCCGATCGGCCTGGGCGCGGGTAGCGCGCACTGCCGGGCCTTTACTGGCATTGAGTGTACGAAATTGAATGCCGCCTTTATCGGCAGCTAGCGCCATCGCACCGCCAAGCGCATCAATTTCTTTAACCAGATGACCTTTGCCGATACCCCCGATAGCCGGATTACAGCTCATTTGGCCCAGCGTTTCGATATTCTGAGTCAGCAGCAGTGTTTTCACGCCTTGGCGGGCAGCCGCCAGCGCTGCTTCGGTACCGGCGTGACCGCCACCGACTACAATCACATCATATTGATCCTGAAATGCCATAAGCAATCATCAGCCTGGATTTAAAAAACGGAGAAAGATTTTAACATGCCAGTCACAATGTTTGCCTAAAATTCAACGCTTTATCGTCGATCCGCCACAGTATCATCAGCTATCATGCGACTTACAGAACCATAACGGGAGTCAAAAAACTTGTATGGAAAAAAACACGGGTATCAGACGTTTATTTTTTGCATTTATCTATTCCATGCAGGGCCTTTATGCCGGCATTCGCCATGAATCAGCCTTCCGGCAAGAGTTTATCCTGCTAATAGTGATGGGCACCGTCAGTTTTTTTCTTGATGTCACCGCCCTCGAACGCTTTGCCATGATCAGCGTGCTATTGGCCGTATTAATTGTTGAGGCACTGAATTCTGCCATTGAATGTGTTGTTGACCGGGTCAGCACCGATGTCCATAAGCTGTCTGGCCGCGCCAAAGATTATGGCTCTCTGGCGGTTTTACTGACGCTGATTATTGCGGCCGGGACTTGGATTTTGATCCTATTGGATTAGCTTGATAAGCCCAGATCAGCATGGCAATACCCGCAATAATCATCGGCAGACAAAGAATCTGGCCCATGGTCAGCCAGTTAAAAGCTAAATAGCCATATTGCGAATCCGGGACCCGAACAAATTCAACGATAAACCGGAAGCTGCCGTAACCCAGCAGAAATAAACCCGATACTGCAGCCCGCGGCCTGGGTTTTGCAGAAAACCACCATAGCATCACGAACAAGACCAAACCTTCCAACAACGCCTCATAGAGTTGTGAAGGATGCCGGGGTAACGGTCCACCACCCGGGAATACAATCGCCCACGGCATGTCAGAAACCTTGCCCCAAAGTTCACCATTAATAAAGTTACCAATGCGGCCGAAAAACAAACCCAGCGGTACCAGTGGCGCAATAAAGTCAGTCATCTGAAAAAAGGTTTTGCCGGTCTTGCGGGCGAACAGCCAGACCGCCAGCAAGACACCGAGCAGCCCCCCATGGAATGACATACCACCCTGCCAGATTTTCAATATGTTCAGCGGATTATCCAGATTGGCTGCCAAATCATAAAAAATGGCATAACCCAAACGACCACCCACGATGACACCCAGTGCTCCGTAAAACAGTAAATCTTCAACTTGAGCCTTGCTTAAGCCAATGCTTACAGCACGATGCCGCGCGAGTAACCAGGCCGCTACAAAACCAAATAAATACATCAGTCCGTACCAGTGGACTTGCATAAAACCAAGGTCAATGGCGACCGGATTAATTTGTATCGGATTCATAGCAAGGCTCTTTGTAATGGGTGCCGGCATCATAACAAGATTGTGAGAAACCCGTCACACCTAGCACTGCACCAATTTGATCCATATGCAATTTTAGCTTGCACCAAAACCTTACAATTTATTAGGGCTCTAGCACAGAAAATATATCCATCTTATTGTTTTTTAGGGTATTTATGGAGTTGGCACATAATCTGCGTTACCTGTTGCAGTCTGGATACAGCCTGTTGCTATTTATCAACGTTAGTGTCCAAACGACTACATGACAAAACTTGCTTAGGAGCAAATATAATGAAATTGAAAACTTTATCAGCATTGTGCCTTGCAGCCTCAACAATGGCTATGACGCCATCAGTAATGGCTTGGGAAAGCGAAGACGG
>JAWWAG010000080.1:0-8723 GCA_033721795.1 Methylophaga sp.
GATCACATTGACGTTTTTCTCATCCATGATGGCAAACGGGAAATTCAGTCCCGATGCCGGTAACTGATTGGCGTAATAGCCGATATACATTTTATACAGGGGTAAAGCCGGTTTATTGTCCATTTCGTAGACGACGTTTTTAACGGCGCGGGTAATTCGCCGCGGCGGGCCATAAGGTTTCCAGCCCCCTAGAGCACCACTGGTGACAATAGCGTCTTTACCGTAGATACCGACGGCAATCACGATACGATCCTGAATTTTGACGTTGTTGAGCAGCAATGTTTTGCTGAATTGCGCAGCATCGCCCGCCAGACCGCCGGTGATGGGCACATTCGGCAGAACTTCTTGCAAGCCTTCGACCAGTTCCGAACCATTTACATTCAGACCGTCGCTGAGGACAAACAAGCCTTTTAAATCAGGGGCCAATAGTTCGTTAGCGATTTGTGCACCAAGCGCATGAGATTGTTCCATGCTGTTGACCGGTTTGGCGATAAATCGCAGCTGGCTGCGCTCCCAGAGCATAGCGGTGATATGAACACTGTCATCAAACACACCGTCACCGGTGATTTCGCCAGAGGTGGTACAGCCGACAATCTGGGCGTTGGGATATCGCTTTTGCAATTGCGCTGCAAAATTGCGTTCGTTAAAGCGGTTAACTGAGCCAAACACCAGCACCCAGTTGGCCTCAGCAAGTGGTGATTTACCGGGCAGTTTGGATATCGCGGTTTTAGCGGGCAGGTGTTCCTGAGCAAACTTCATCTATTAAGTCCGGCATCCTGAATTCTTGGACAACATGTCCCTGTTATTGCAACGAAATAAAAACGCTGGACTGATACTACATCAGTTATTTGAGGATGGGGAACTGCTTAAGTGCAATTTGTGAACTGTTAGGCAGATTTTACCAGGCCTGCCAGCAACAACGGTCATTGTTGCTGGCAACCATGCAGTTTGGCGATGTTAGCCGGCGAGTTTCTGTTTAAGAATATCGTTAACCTGACCCGGGTTGGCCTTACCTTTTGAGGCTTTCATCACCTGACCGACAAAAAAGCCGAGCAGTTGCTCTTTGCCCTCTCGGTATTGTTGTAATTGCTCGGGGTTAGCGGCGATCACCTCATCAATCATCGCTTCAATTGCACCAGTATCGGTAACTTGTTTTAAACCTTTTGCCTCAATAATGGCATCGGCGTCGGCGCCTTCTCCATTCCACAGCGATTCAAAGACCTGTTTCGCAATTTTGCCGGAAATGGTGTTGTCTTCAATACGATTGATGACACTGGCCAATTGTTTAGCCGATACTGGTGACTCATCGATCTCCAGACCGGCTTTGTTAAGCGCGCCATTCAGCTCTACCGTCACCCAGTTAGCACAAATTTTCGGCGCTTTGCCACCAGTTTCTGCTAATACCGCTTCGTAAAAATTCGCCAGTTCACGGCTGCTGGTCAGTACTGAAGCATCATACAGCGATAAACCCAGCTCACTCATAAAACGGTCACGTTTTTCGTTAGGCAACTCCGGTAAAGTTGCACGCACCTGTTCAAGCAAACCTTTATCAAGTACCAGTGGCAATAAGTCCGGGTCCGGGAAGTAGCGGTAATCATTCGCTTCTTCCTTGCTGCGCATAGAGCGGGTTTCATTTTTATCGGCGTCATACAGACGGGTTTCCTGAATCACCTCGCCGCCACCTTCAATCACATCGATCTGTCGCTCGATTTCGATATTAATAGCCCGTTCAACGTTACGGAACGAATTAATATTTTTCAGTTCAGCGCGGGTGCCCAGTTTTTCCTGGCCTTTGGGGCGAACCGACACGTTGGCATCACAGCGGAATGAACCTTCCTGCATATTGCCATCACAGATTTCCAGGTAGCGGACCAGCGAATGGATTTTTTTCATATAGGCAACGGCTTCTTTAGCGCTGCGCAGATCGGGTTCAGAAACAATTTCTAAAAGCGGTGTGCCAGCCCGGTTTAAATCAATACCGGTCTCACCATGGAAGTCTTCATGCAGCGATTTACCGGCATCTTCCTCCAAATGAGCGCGTGTAATACCGATGATTTTTTCGCTGCCATCTTCAAGTTCAATACTGATTTGGCCTTTGCCGACAATCGGTAATTCGAACTGGCTGATTTGATAACCTTTGGGCAAATCCGGATAAAAATAATTTTTGCGGGCAAATACAGAGCGATCAGCAATTTCGGCATCAACAGCCAGACCAAACTTGATGGCCATGCGGACAGCTTCTTTATTGAGTACCGGCAATACTCCGGGTAAGCCCAGATCAACGGCGCATGCCTGTGAATTTGGTGCGGCACCGTAAGCCGTTGCGGCACCGGAAAAAATCTTTGTTTTGGTTGCAAGCTGGGCATGGATTTCCAGCCCGATAACCACTTCCCATTGCATATTAATGGCCTGATTTGAATTGTTTAAAAGCGCAAATTGTAGCAAGGATTAGCGCAAGCTAAGAATTTTCCAGCCACGTTGTTCGGCAACTTGTCGCAGTGTGTCATCCGGATCTACTGCAACCGGTGTCTCGACTTTTTCCAGCAGCGGTAGATCATTGTGCGAGTCACTGTAAAAAATACTGCCCTCCAGCGTTTGCTTATGTTGTGTCAGCCAATCCTGCAAGCGACTGACTTTGCCATGTTGGAATGACGGTATACCGGCGACTTTGCCGGTAAATCGGTCATTTAGTAATTCTGGATCAGTGGCGATCAGATTATCGATGCCCAGTTTTTCGGCAATCGGCGCGGTCAAAAAGCTGTTGGTGGCAGTAATGATCAAGAGTGTATCGCCTTGTTGGCGGTGCTGGTCAATCAGCGCCTGTGCTTTGGGCAGCATGATCGGCATAATTTTTTGCTGCAAATAAGCATCACGCCAGACCAACAGATCGGCCATCGCATTTTCTTTAAGCGGCGTAAAAACAAACTCAAGAAAAGCATTGATATCAAGCCGGCCGGCTTGATAATCATGGTAAAACGCCAGATTAGTGTCGTGATACACATTGGGATCGACGATGTTATTTTCCGCTAGAAAGCGGCCCCACAAGTAATCACTGTCGCCACCTAGCAGCGTATTGTCTAAATCAAATATTGCTAAAGCCATTGCGTGCTGTTGTTTCCTTGAAAAATAGGCACCTATTGTAAGACAAAATGCGTTGCAACCTCAGTTGGCATTGACTAATCTAAGCTTTAATACAAATTAAACTGCGGGCTGGCAACGATGGCTTTCCCGCGAGAGATTAACACCGTGATAGACAAAGATGGCTTCAGGGCCAACGTGGGGATCATCATCTGTAATGATGACAACCAGGTATTGTGGGCGCAGCGGGCGCAACATGACTCATGGCAATTTCCCCAGGGCGGCATCAAACCGGATGAGACCGCAGAGCAGGCTGCTTACCGTGAGCTGATGGAAGAGGTTGGCCTGCGGCCTGAGCACGTCGAATTGCTGGCGCAATCACGTGGCTGGCTGCGGTATCGTCTTCCTAAGCGTTATCTGCGTTACGGTAATAAACCCTTGTGTATTGGTCAGAAACAACGCTGGTTTCTAATGCGTTTTGTTGGCAGCGAAGCTGACGTCAAACTGGATTTGCATGAAAAACCCGAGTTTGATGACTGGCGATGGGTCGATTACTGGCGTCCGGTTGAAGAAATCGTCTTTTTTAAACGCCGGGTTTATGAAAAAGCACTGCATGAATTTGCACCAATCCTGTTTCCTGAATATCGTCGTCGGAGTGGTACCAGTAACCTTAACTAAGTGATTTCTTATAAACGCTGGAATTACGCTGATAGTTATATAACGCCTGCTTTTCTACCGGTAAATCGGCAATGCTGGATGGCTGAAAACCATGCTCAATAAACCAGTGGGCCGTTTGCGTCGTTAAAATATACAGGTTGTTGAGACCATCATTTTTCGCTCGCTTTTCTAAAAAAGCCAATAATTGTTTGCCGCGGCCTTTGTTACGATAATCCTGAGATACTGCCATACAGGCAACTTCGGCCATTTTGTTTTCCGGATAGGCGTACAGCGCGGCGCAGGCGATGACACTGCCGTCGCGTTCCATGACCGTGAACTGGTCAATTTCCCGCTCCAGCAATTCCCGCGAACGTTTGACCAGAACACCACTGGCCTCCAGCGGCTGCAATAACTCAAGAATGCCGCCGACATCATCAATGCTGGCCTGGCGGGTGGTTTCAAAAGAGGTGGCGCTGATCAGTGTGCCGACGCCATCACGACTGAATAACTCTTGCAGCAGCGCCCCATCCACATGCCGATCCAATAAATGCACCCGATCGACACCGGCTTCACAAGCTGTTTTGGCGGCCGCTAATAAAGGATGATCAAACTCGGCAATTTGGCTTACGGTGATTTCCCGCGGTAAATTCTCATTACTCTGACCGATAAAAATCAGTTTATCAGCTTGTAAACTGCTGGCTACGGTGGTGGCAATCGCATCGGCCGACAAATTAAAAATTTCGCCGGTCAGTGAATAGCCAAGCGGCGAAATCAGCACCATATTGCCTTGTTCCAGCTGCTGGTGAATGGCGACATTATCCACCCGGCGCACCTCGCCGGTATGGCCTAAGTCAACACCATCAATAATGCCGGCTGGCCGCGCCGTAACCCAGTTACCGCTTACACAGCGAATTCGTGCATCGGCCATCGGGGTTTGCGGCATGCCCGCAGATAATTTGGCCTCAATGGCAATCCGTAAATCTCCAATCACCTGCCGGGCAATTTGCATGCTGGCATCATCGGTAATGCGCAGTCCTTTATGATAATGCACCGGAATATGCAGGGTATGGCAGCGTTCTTCGATTTGCGGGCGCGCACCAAATATCAGTACTAAGCGAATTTCCAGACTGTTGAGGATCGCCAGATCATGGATAAGGTGATCAAAACCGGTATCAGCGATACTTTCGCCATCAAAAGCGATGACAAATGTGGCGCCACCATGCGCGTGAATATAGGGTGCAGCAGCACGAAACCAACTGGTCGTGGTGGTGTAAGGCTGATTTGCCGGTGTGTTTTCAGTCTGTTCCATATGTGCTTTGTATCTTAGTAGCAGCAAGCTTGCCAAGTTGCGTGTAAAATCTGGAGCCTATTTTGTGCAAAATCGTGCGGTTTTGCACGCGCAAAACACAGCGGAGATAAAAAATGCCTGAATATCGTTCTAAAACTTCTACCGCCGGCCGCAATATGGCCGGAGCGCGCGCGCTTTGGCGGGCCACCGGGATGAAGGATGACGATTTCAATAAGCCCATTATCGCGGTTGCCAATTCCTTTACCCAGTTTGTGCCCGGTCATGTGCATTTAAAAGATATGGGTCAGCTGGTTGCGCGGGAAATCGAATCAGTCGGCGGTGTTGCCAAAGAATTTAATACCATTGCCGTGGATGACGGCATTGCCATGGGCCATAGCGGCATGCTCTACAGCCTGCCATCACGTGAAATTATCGCGGATTCGGTTGAATATATGGTTAACGCCCATTGTGCCGATGCGTTGGTGTGTATCTCCAACTGCGACAAAATTACCCCCGGCATGCTGATGGCGGCTTTGCGCCTTAATATTCCGGTGGTATTTGTTTCCGGCGGTCCGATGGAGGCTGGTAAAACCAAACTCGCCGGCAAAGACGTCAAACTGGATCTGGTTGACGCCATGGTTCAGGCGGCAGATGACAGCGTCAGTGATGAGGATGTGGCACAGGTTGAGCGCAGTGCCTGCCCGACCTGTGGCAGTTGCTCGGGTATGTTTACCGCCAATTCAATGAACTGTTTGACCGAAGCATTAGGTTTATCTTTGCCCGGTAACGGCTCGTTACTTGCAACCCATGCCGATCGTCGTGAATTATTCCTCGAAGCTGGTCGCCGGGTAGTGGATTTAGCCAAACGTTATTACGAAAATGATGAAGCTGACGTGTTGCCTCGGGCGATTGCCAGCAAAGCCGCGTTTGAAAATGCCATAGCGCTTGATATCGCTATGGGCGGTTCTACCAATACTGTGTTGCATTTATTGGCAGCGGCAAATGAAGCTGAAGTTGATTTCACCATGGCTGACATTGATCGAATGTCTCGGCATGTCCCGAATTTATGCAAAGTGGCTCCTGCGACCGCCTTGTATCACATGGAAGATGTCCATCGTGCTGGTGGCGTGATGTCAATCCTTGGCGAACTGGCTGCCGGTGGTTTATTAAATACTGATGTGCCGACCGTCCATAGTAAAACGCTTGCCGATGGTCTGGCGAAGTGGGATATCAAGCGGACACAAAATGCCGCGGCCCATCACTTATTTTTAGCGGGTCCCGCCGGTATCCCGACGCAGACGGCCTTCAGTCAGGATTGCCGCTGGCCGGAACTGGATTTAGATCGTGAAAAAGGCTGTATTCGTAATATTGACCATGCCTATAGCAAAGATGGTGGTCTTGCTGTGCTTTACGGCAATATTGCTGAAGAGGGCTGTATTGTTAAAACGGCAGGCGTTGATGAATCGATTTTGCAATTTTCCGGCCCGGCACGGATTTTTGAATCCCAGGATGCTGCCGTTACGGCCATTCTGACCGAGCAGATTATCCCCGGCGATGTAGTATTAATTCGCTACGAAGGTCCGAAAGGCGGACCAGGTATGCAGGAAATGCTGTATCCGACCAGTTATCTGAAATCCAAAGGTATGGGTAAATCCTGCGCCTTGCTTACCGATGGCCGTTTTTCTGGTGGCACATCTGGCTTATCAATTGGCCATGCTTCGCCGGAAGCTGCTGAAGGCGGCAATATCGGTCTGGTTGAAGAGGGCGATATCATCATTATTGATATTCCCAACCGTAAAATTCGGGTTGATGTTTCTGACAAAGTGCTGGCCGAGAGACGCATTGAAATGGAGAAACGCGGTGAACTTGCTTGGCAACCGCTTGGTCGGCAACGCAAAGTCAGTTTGGCTTTGCAAGCGTATGCAGCGTTAACCACTTCCGCATCGAAAGGCGCGGTGCGGGATGTTGAGCAGTTAAAACGCCGTTGATAGTTTACCGCCGCAGATTACGCAGATGAGCGCAGATTATTCTGTAAGCATAATATTAAATCTATGAAAATCTGCGGATAAATCTTCAAATCTGTCGTGCGTAAAGTTTCTGATAAATCTGTTCCTGATGGATCAGACTGTCATGATCACCATCGGCAATAATTTCGCCGCCATCGAATACAATGATCCGATCGGCTTGGCGAACAGCGCTGAGCCGGTGAGCGATAATAATGGTGGTGCGATCTTTTAAGTAATCAGCCAGTGCTTCGTGGAGATTAAATTCGGTGTCACTATCCAGCGCTGAAGTGGCTTCATCCAATACCACCACAGTGGGGTTGACCAACGCCATACGGGCAATGGCCAAACGTTGCCGCTGACCGCCGGAGAGTTTGACGCCATCACGCCCGACCATGGTGTCGAGTTGTGCCGGCATTTGTTTGATAACCGACTCCAGCTGTGCCGTTTTAATCGCCTGCCAGACAGCGTCATCATCATAAAGCCGGCCCAGCGTAATATTCTGCCGAACGGTATCATTAAATAACGCCGGACTTTGCAACACGGTGGCGACATTTTCGCGCACTGTTTCCAGACCAATCTCACTGACCGCGATATCATCAAAATACACCATGCCCTGATCGGCGGGATAGAGCCCCAGCAACACATTTACCAAAGTTGATTTACCGGCACCACTGGCACCGACCAGCGCAATTTTTTCGCCGGCTTTAATTTCCAGCGACACGCCGTTGAGAATTTTTTCGTCTGGCAGATAGGAAAAATGCAGGTTTTCAACCCTAATACTGCTGGCTTTGCCCGGCGTGAACGGATTGATTTTAGCCGAATAACGCTGTTCTTCTTTCATTGAAAACAGGTTGTTCAGCCGGCCCACCGCGGCTTCTGCTGCATAAAAAGCATATTGAATATTGAGGATTTCCTGTACCGGACTCATCATGAACCACAGATAGCCAAACACGGCAAACATCTGACCGATTGTCAGATCTGAAAATACCACCATCAGCATGCTGACAGCGCGGAAAACATCAAACCCGAATAAGAAAATCAGAAACGAAAAACGATTGGCGGCATCGCTTTTCCAGGCATAACTTGCCGCATGGGTACGCACATTACGCGCATTATCAATCACTCGCTGCAGATAATGTTTTTCGCGATTGGCGACCCGCACCTGAGCAACGGCATCGAGGGTTTCAGTCAGGCTTTGCTGGAAGATTTCGAATGCAGAATTTTCGTTTTTCTTTAGGTGTTTAACCCTCTTCCCAACCTTCATCGTGAAATAAATCACCAGCGGATTCATAAACAAAATCAACAGCGCCAACTGCCAGTGCAGAAATAACAGGATGAGTGCGGTACCGATAATACTGAGCACAGCAACCAGAAATCGACTGACCGTATTCCCGATAAAGTTGTCGATGACTTCAATATCGGTGACAAAATGTGAAGCAATACTGCCGCTGCCACGACTTTCATATTCGCTGATGGCAATTCGGCCAAGCCGCTTAATAAGTTTTTGCCGGATTCGAAAAGTAATCCGCTTGGCAATCAGCGTGAAATAACGGGACTGGGCAACATTCAGTAACACGGCGGCAATACGTAAAATCAGCGTTAACAACAAGATGACGCCGATAAATAATACCGGCCCATGCCAATTTTCAGGGGTGAAGCTTTCGATGAAAGCGACTGATGCGCCAGGCTTATTA
>JAWWAG010000081.1:0-8637 GCA_033721795.1 Methylophaga sp.
CTGCCTTTTTCCACCCGCTCACGAACGAAATCAAAACCCAGTAGGTTTTGCAATGACACTAACACAGCGCGTTGTTCACAGGCTTTTAGCTTCACAGCATCACTATCTTCACTATGATGGATTTTAACCCAGTCTTTGGCTTCCTGAGCAATCGATACCCAACGATGAATAAACTGAGAATCATTTAGATCATTACTTTCCCAAAGACCTTTGATGCCACCACAATTGGCATGACCCATGACGATGATATTTTCGACCGTCAGACCTTTAACTGCAAACTCAATAGCGGAGCTGGTGCCATGATGATGTTGATCATTTTCACAGGGGGGAACCAGATTGGCGACATTACGCACCATAAATAAATCACCAGGATCACAGTCAGTCAAAATGGCGGGATCCACCCGTGAGTCACAGCAAGCGATCATAAGGGTTTTGGCCGGTTGCCCCGTTTTCATACTCTCATACAGCCCTTGATCATCACCAAAATAACGCTGTTTAAACCGTCGAAAACCGTCGATTAAAGCATCTGTTTGCGCCATTGTTATTGCCTTAAAAATTGCAGATAGGGATTCGTTTTTAATTCCTGCGCCAGAGTTGTTACTGGTCCATGACCACTGTGCACGCGCAGGTTTCCGGGTAGTGCCATTAATTTTTTAAGGCTTTGCTGCGTGACATCAGCATCGCCCATGGGCAAATCAAAACGGCCGATGCTGCCGGCAAATATGGTATCGCCAACAAAAATATCCTGGTCATCGTAATAACAACCTTGACCCGGTGTATGACCCGGCGTTGAAATAAATGTTAGCGTGGTCTCACCAAGCTGCACCGCATCACCATCATCAAGAAAATGATCTATACGACCACATGGCCGGTTAAATGCCGGTTCACCAAACCAGTCACCCTGTTGCGGCAACGTGGCAAATAATGGTTGCTCCAAACGCGGTAGATACGTGGGAACATTAAAATGTTGCTGTAATAGCGCAAGCGAACCAGCATGATCCAGATGGCCATGGGTCAATAAAATCTTGCTGATTTGCGGGACCGGATTGAGCGCCAGCAATTGCTGCAAGAGGTCATCAGATTCACCGGTATCGATGATTGCTGATAACTGGGTTGCTGAATCGGTAATTAGATAGGTATTAACGCGAAAAGCGCCAACGGTAAAACATTGAACCTGCATTATTTATTCATCAATGTTTACCGTCAGCGCCTTCATTAACTGATCAAACTTCCTTAAATCAGTCCTGATTATCCCATTTGTTGCGGCTTTCACGCGCTACGCGCATGTTATTTTCAAAGTACTTACGCTTGATACTTTGCGTACGAGCCAGATTGATATTGGCTTCCCACCATTTTTTCTTCAGATCGGCATGGGGGTCGGGATGCAGGTTGGCTTCATACCATTTCTTATGGCTGATGCGGGCTTGTTCCAGATTAGCTTCATACCATTTGCGATCCGGCGCCGTCTGTTCATCGCTGAACTCATACCAATGCTTGTCCGTAGGCGTATTATCAAGGTTGGCTTCATACCATTTGTGGGTCTGACCACGTGCTTTCTCAATATGGGCCGCTTGAAAACGTTTTTTCCAATCGGTATCACCGGCTTCTTTAAACTCGTACCAATGGGTATCGGTAGGCGTATTGTCTAAATTGGCTTCATACCATTTATTACGCGTCGCCCGGACATTGTCCAGTGCCGAGCGGAGATTCGCTTCATACCATTTTTTCTTGGTTTCCTGATGCGCTACCAGATTGGCTTCGTACCAATGGGTTTCTACTTTTTTAGTCGGCCGCTGATTCGCTTCATACCATTTGCCTTTTTCACGGGCTAAACGGGTGTTGTAAGCAAACCAGTCACGCTTGACCTGCTGAACACGGGTCAGTGATAAATTCGCCTCATACCATTTCAGCTTGATATCAGCATGCGGATCCGGATGTAAATTGGCTTCATACCATTTTTCATGGCTGACGCGCGCTTGTCTTAGGTTTGCTTCATACCACTTACGTTTAGATGCCGTTTTTTCATCACTGAATTCATACCAGTGTTTATCGGTTGGCGTGTTATCCAGATTCGCTTCGTACCATTTTGTACGATTTTCCCGCGCCTGGCGCAGGCTTTCCAATTGCCACATGCGTTTGGCGTCGGTATGGCCTTTTTCGCGATAATCAAACCAGTGATCTTGCGTCGGTGTGGTATCCAAGTTGGCTTCATACCATTTACGGGTAGCACGAACACTTTCCACAGCATTGCGCAGATTCGCTTCGTACCATTTTTTCTTGGTTTCCTGATGTTTTACCAGGTTCGCCCGGTACCAGGGGGTACCCTGATGCTTAACCGATTGTTTATTGGCTTTGTACCATGGAATTTTCTTCATATTTTGTCGCACTGCATTCGCCTTCTGCCATTTGTCACGGATGCTGCTACTTGTCTCATGATTGTTAGCGTACCACTTTGTTTTAATATCTATTGTGCTACTCATAATCTTTACCTCTCCGGGTAGTTTTGCAATTTGATAGTACCCCAGATTGGCTTAAGACCACAAGGAAAACAGCGGCTTTATAACAGCAGTAAGCTAATTACTCAAAGCAGTGTTGTTCGGCCTTGAGCCGTTGCAGCATGCGGATTTGTTGTTCGATATTTTCAGTACGTCTGGCTTCTTTTTCATTGACCAGCGCCGAATAAGCCAGATAACCAATACCCAGCCAACCCTCGACCAAAGGGATACTGTCGACCACTATCAGTGAGGTAGCTAATTTATTACTGCTATCACTATAAAAATTCGGTTTGTAGGTATACCGGTATGGATGTAATTCATTTATTGCGCGATCCAGCTGGTAACAGTCATAACGTTGTTCGGCTTCGGCAGGTTTTACGATAGGCGGCTCATAATACAGCGGCTCCGTTGGCACGGGTGGAAGCGTCATTGCCTGAGCCGGTAGCCAGGCTGCTATCGCGAATAAACCGGCAAAGAACATTGTTTTCATCGCACTCACTCCATAGTGATGATGTCATTCGTTTTTAGCGGCCAAATCCTCGACTAGTTTAATCATCGCTCTCGGAATTTTTATCCTGTTTATGAACATCTGCCCAAAGCTTCAATCGCGCTGCCACGGCAGCATTAAAGCTCTGCGACGGATAATCACCGTTTTCATCTGACAGACCGACTTCGCGTCCGGTTAACAATTGAATTGCCTCATCAACCTGAGACACACTATACAGATGAAACTGACCAGCGCTGACCGCTTCAATCACATCGGTTTTCAACATCAGATGCTGCTGATTGCTGGCTGGTAAAATGACGCCCTGATGTCCGGTTAAACCCTGCATGCGACAGACATCAAAAAAACCCTCTATTTTTTCATTGATACCCCCAACAGCCTGCACTTCACCACGCTGATTCATTGAGCCGGTTACGGCCAAATCCTGGCGAAGGGGCAAGCGGGCTATCGCCGATAATAAAGCACACAACTCGGCAAGGGTGGCACTGTCTCCATCAATTTCGCCATAATTCTGTTCAAATACAATACTGGCGGACATTGATAACGGCTGATCGCGTGCATAATGCGCCCCCAGATAGCCAGATAAAATCAACATGCCTTTGGCATGTAAGCTGCCGCCAAGCTCCACTTCACGCTCGATATCAATAATGGTGTCATCACCAAAACGGGCATTGGCGGTCACCCGTGTCGGCTGGGCAAACTGAAAACTTCCGACAGAAAAAACCGACAGCGCGTTTATCTGTCCGGTTTGTGTGCCTTGTAAATCTAACTGCAAAATACCGCGCTGAATTTGTTGATAAACATCATCACGGAGACGATCGAGTCGTTTCTCTCGCTGGGCAATAGCCAGTTCAACGTGACTTCTGGCAATAATGTTTTGCTGTTGTGTCAGTGCCCAATAAGCTGACTCATGCAACAAATCAATCATATCGCCTATATGCAGCGACAAACGCTGCGCATCCTCATTTTCCCTGGCGGCATGTTCAATCATTTTGGCCACGGCACTACGTTGCATGGCCGGCAGTTCCTCATCCTGAATACGATCGGCCAGCATTCGTGCATATAACAAATGATTAGCAGGCTGACGCAATAGGTCGTCTTCAAAATCCGCTACCACTTTAAACAAACTGGCAAAGTCCGGATCTAATTCAAATAACTCATAGTACAAATGCCGCTCACCGAGCAGAATCACTTTGATATCCAGTGGGATCGGTTCTGGTGCCAAAGAAACGGTTGCCACTAATGAATAAGTCCGCTCCAGATTTTCAAACTGTACTTCACCGGCTTTCAGCACCGCCTTCAAACCTTCCCAGGCAAACGGTTGCATCAACAACTGTTCAATATCGAGTACCAGAAAACCGCCATTGGCGCGGTGTATAGCGCCGGCACGAATCAACGTGAAATCCGTCACCAACGCCCCCATCATCGCCATATTTTCAACACAGCCCAATAAAGACTGATGGTTCAGCTGATTCATGTAGATGACCGGCGCGCCAGATGCATCTGCATGATCGACTAATAAATTTATCTGGTACCGACGCAGCCTGTTGTCTTCGGCATTACCCTCTTCATTGCGGACGGTTTCTTTTAAAAACCAGTCAACATTGACATGGAGATCTTTGAGCATCTCATCAAAGTACAACTGCAATCGCACCGCTTTCGGATAGGCATGACGCAGCACATCAATTTGCCGGCTGATAACTTCAAGGGCAACTTCATCATTGAGTGCGGTGATTTTTTTTAAATGATCCCGTTCCCATTCCCGAAGTTCGAGCAGAGTTTCCTGCAAACTACCATGCAAATCGGCGATAGCTTCTTCGGTCGCGGCCTGCTCTGCCAGGGACAGTTCTTCGAAATCTGCTTCATGGAGAATTTCACCCTCACGTTTTGCAGCAAAGGCATAGTTACCATCTTGCAACCGCAGTAAAACAATGTTCCGGTCATCTGCTGCCTGCTGTAATGGTGCAAACAATTTAATACGATATTGCCGCGCATGCGCTTCCAATGCACGGATCCGCCCACGGTAATATTCATCATCAAAGGCTTCTGGCAACAATATTTCCAGCCGCCGGATACAGGTTTCGATATCAGTACGGAGTTGTCGTCCCTGCCCAGCCGGCAAAGCAACCGCATAAGGCGTTTGTGGATCTGCAAAATTATGCAGATAAGCCCAGTCTTTTGGTACCTGCCGCTGCTTCATAATGGGGGCTAATACATTTTCTACTAACGTATGCTTGCCGATCCCTTGTGAACCCATTATGTAAAGGTTATAGCCGCTGCTTTGCATATTTACAGCAAACTGCACAGCATCTTCTGCCCGCTGCTGACCGATAAGGCCTGGTAACGGCGTCAATTCTCGCGTGCTTTCAAATGGCAAGTCACTTTCGTAGCAAGGTTGATATAGTTGTTCTGGGGCAAGGCGAATGGCTGGCATACAGTTCTCTGGACGCAATTGATGAATTTAGCTTAGGCTAGGCGTAGAGCTTAGGCAAACCTATCTGCTGGGAGTCAGGAATCGCGAGCATGGATCACGAAGAAAAACGTCAGTTTCAGCGTATGCGGCTGAACAGTCAGCTACAATTTCGACGTATTGGCGAAACCCGCCTTTACAAAGGTGAAACCCTGGATTTAAGCGCAACCGGCATCCGCTTTATAACGACCGAGCCTTTGATCCATGGCGAGACACTACAAATTGTTATTAATAGTCAGCATCAACAAATCACACCGCTGGTTGCTGAGGGTAAGGTGTTGCGAGCCGAGGCATTGAATGAAACTACTGATAGTTTTGAAGTTTCGCTATTGTTTACCGAGCTTAATTAAACACTAGAGCCAGTAGCTGCTTCGCGTCATCACTTTTGAAACCAGTGTCATCAGCTTTTGTACCGGCAACGGCAAGGCAACACCGCCTGCCTTTATCGCTTGCTGACCATGATGGATTTCATCACTCTGCATTTGCCTGAGCACCACTTCACTGGCCGCATCCGCAATATGAAGCTGCCCCAGATGATCATTCAGATGTGCTTCGACCTGTTTTTCGGTCTCGGCGACAAACCCCAGACTCCACTTGTCTCCTGCTTTACCGGCCAGCGCGCCTAACATAAAGGAACCGGTATACCAGAGAGGATTGAGCACACTTCGATGTCCATTCAAAGCTGTTAAACGTTGCTGGCACCATTTTAAATGATCATTTTCTTCGGCCGCAGCTTGCTGCATGGCCTCGCGAACTTCAGGCAGTTTTGCGGTTAGAGCTTGTCCCTGGTAAAGCGCCTGAGCAGAGACTTCGCCGGCATGATTGACACGCATCAGCGCTGCATTGTGCCGGCGCTGTGATTCTGACAAAGCCGCTTCCGGGAGATTGTCAGCGGGATTTTTTCGGCCACTGCCCTGTGGCGTTCCCCAAATGGTCGTCAGCGCTTTATCCAGTTCTAACACACATTTATCAGCAAAATTAATTTGTCGTTGCATATCAGAATAATTCGAGCCCGTTATTAAAAGCCAGTGGTTGCTGAGCTGATATTTTACCGTCCTGCAATAATTCGCGGTAACTGTGCACCTGATCCCGGCCATTTTGTTTAGCAAAATACAAAGCATCATCTGCCTGACCAATGACATCAGCAGGTGAAGATTGTTCAGCAACTTCCACAAAACCAATGCTGACGGTAACCTTATCCAGTTGTGGGAAATGATGTTTTCCAACCATCTGCCGGAGCCGCTCAAAGGCCTGCAAAGCATCAGTTTCATTGGCGGCTTTCAGTAACACCACAAATTCTTCACCGCCATAACGATAGACCAGATCGTCATCACGGATGGCGCCTGAAGTCATTAGCCGCGCCACCAGGATGATTACTTCATCCCCATATAGATGGCCATAATTATCATTAATGAATTTGAAATTATCGATATCAACAACGCCAAGCCAGTGTTTGATGGCATACCGGCGGCGTCTTGAATCATTGGGTGAGGAGACGAGTTTATTCAGTTCATCACTTTGCTTAACCAGAATTTTGGTAATTTGCTCATCAAGCGTTTCCCGATTAAACAAGCTTGTTAATTTATCGCGTTGGGTTTTATCTATCAGCGCCAGATAGTTGGCATAGACTTTAAGAATGCCATGCACGAGACGCTGGTCATTATGCTCCGGAACCGTTTCGCTGTGATGCACCATAATGGCAAAAATATCGCCATGTGAATCGAATGCCGGATATACCAGGTGCCAGCTACCGTCGTCATCCTGATGCTGTTGAATTTTTTCACCTTCAATGGCGGCATTCATAATATCTGACAACCAACTGACTTCCGGATTCAAAGTGGGATTTTCGTCCGAAGAGACAATTACATCGTTAACGCAAAATGCCAGCAGACTGATGTCTTGACCATGCTGATGCTTACGCACACGAAATAATCGCAACCCCTGCGCCGGAAATAATTCATTGAGCGTTTTCAACAGGCTTTTTTCCAGTACCTGTCGATCATGATGGCTGGTGATCTCCGCCAGATTGTCGACGATTCGAATACTGCTATGGCGGTGCTGCATGAACACGTTTCCTGTGGGTGCGGCGACTGGCGGCTTAAGATCGCCAGAAAAATGCCAAATCTGTCACAGTCTGCAGCTTAATTCAAGTCTAGCAAATGCGGCAAGTTAGTGTTTTTCGAGGATTTGTTTCAAAGTAGCTGCCAATTCATGTGGTTGAAATTTAGACACATAAGCGTCTGAACCAATGCCGCGCCCCATTGCCTTATTCGCCACTGCCGTCAACGATGAATGCATAATTACCGGTAAGTGCGCCATGCGGGGATCAGCTTTGATCTTCTGCGTTAAAACATAACCATCCATCTCTGGCATTTCAACATCGGTCAACACCACGCTGATTTCAGACTCGATTTTGCGGCCTTCTTTTTCACACTGGTCAGCAAGTTTATCGAGTGTTTTCCATGCTTCAGAACCATTTACAACGCTGACATGCTTTACGCCAAGTCGATCTAGTGTTTGTGACACTTGTTTACGCGCTACAGCAGAGTCATCGGCAAACAAAACTTTGTATTGCTTGGCATTTTCCAGTTTATCTATGCCTTCAAAGACGGACTCATCATAAAAGCCACCGGCATCGGCGAGGACTTTTTCAACATCCATAATCATGACCAGCCGTTTATCCGATAATTCAGCTACAGCCGTCACCAATCCGCCCAGACGCTTCGAAATCAGCGGTGGCGGTTCTTTGACCTGCTGCCAGCTGAGCCGCTGAATCGTATCAACTGATGACACTAAAAAACCCTGCACATGAGTGTTGTATTCGGTGATCATCAAAATACGGGGTTGTTCTTTGGATTGTAATTTACAAAATTTTTGCAAATTAATGATCGGCACCATATCACCACGCAGGCTGACAAAACCTTCAATGCCATCAGGCATTTCCGGAGCGCTGGTGATGACGGGGATGTTGAGAACTTCACGCACTTTGAATACGTTGATACCAAACAATTCGTTACGGCCAGTTTCATCGTTGGTGCCAAGGCTGAACAACAGCACTTCCAAATGATTGGTACCCGCAAGTTTGGTGCGTTCGTCGATAGAGTCAATTAAAGATGCCATCGCAGCTCTCGTTCAAAAAAGAATATCGGCCTAATGCCGCTAATGCA